>DASPMK010000179.1:0-16620 GCA_035627075.1 Azospirillaceae bacterium | reverse complement strand
CACCGTCGTTGTCTTTAAGGATGCCATGGTGCGCGAGGCGGCCTTGGCCCAGGAGCGGCATCAAGCCGGCCAACAGCGCGAGCGGCGGCAGGCGCAGATGGAGACGCTGGTGCGCGATTTCGCGGGCCGCATGGGCATGGTTACCCAATCGCTGTCCGGCGAGGCGGCACGCCTGCGGGAGGAGGCTAAAACCTTGTCGCAGGTCGCCCAGGACGGCCAGGAACGGTCGAATCAGGTGGCGCAGGCCGCCGGCGAGGCGACGGCGAACGTCGAGACGGTGGCGGCGGCCACCGAGGAGTTGTCCGCTTCGATCCGTGAAATCGCCCAGCGCATGGGCGAGGCGTCACGCGTGACCAGCGAGGCGGAGCGCGAGGCGCAACGCACCAACGCCACCACCCAAGGGCTGGCCTCGGCGGCAGAGCGCATCGGCGAAGTGGTGCAACTGATCAGCGCCATCGCCAGCCAGACCAATCTGCTGGCCTTGAACGCCACCATCGAGGCGGCGCGGGCCGGCGAGGCCGGCAAGGGCTTCGCCGTGGTGGCGCAGGAGGTGAAGAACCTCGCCAACCAGACCGCCCAGGCCACCGAGGACATCCAGGCCCAGGTGGGGGCCATTCAGACGGAAACCCAGAGCGTGGTCCTGGCCATCGCCGGCATCGTCTCGACCATCGCGCGCATCAGCGAGATCGCCCAGGCGGTGGCGGCGGCGGTAGAGGAGCAGGGCTGCGCCACCGGCGAGATCGCCCGCAATGTGCAGGAGGCTTCCTCCGGCACCATGGCGGTATCGAACAGCATCGCCGGCGTGGCCGAAGCCGCCGATCATACCGGCCGCTTCGCCGGAGACATGCTGCGCACGGCGGAAAGCGTGTCCCAGGACACCCGCTCGTTGCGCGAGGATGTCGAGAGCTTCGTGACGCGGCTGCGGAGCCTCTGAAGAGGCCAAATCCCGCGCCGCCGAATGGACGGCGCGGGATTTTCAACGATCAGTGCCGGAAGTGGCGCATGCCGGTGAAGACCATGGCGAGGCCGCGCTCGTCGGCCGCCGCGATCACCTCGTTGTCGCGCACCGAGCCGCCGGGTTGGATGACGGCGGTGACACCGGCCTCCGCCGCGGCGATCAGGCCGTCGGGGAAGGGGAAGAAGGCGTCGGACGCCACCACCGAACCCTTGGTCAGGGTTTCCGCGATGCCGGCGGCCTTGGCGGCCTCCACGCCCTTGTGGGCGGCGATGCGCGAGCTGTCAACGCGGCTCATCTGGCCGGCACCGATGCCGACCGTCGCGCCATTCTTGACGTAGACGATGGCGTTGGACTTGACGTGCTTGCAGACGCGGAAGGCCATCAGCAGGTCCCGGATCTCCTGATCGGTCGGGGCGCGCCTGGTGACGACCTTGAGGTCGGCGGCCTTGATGCGGCCGGAGTCGCGGGTCTGGAACAGGAAACCGCCGGCCAGCGACTTCACCGTCATGCCGGGGGCGGCCGGGTCGGGCATGTCCTTGGTCAGGAGGACGCGCAGATTCTTCTTCGCCGCCAGCAGGTCGCGGGCTCCCTGGTCGGCATCGGGGGCGATCACCACCTCGGCGAACAGCCGGGATATTTCCTCGGCCGTGGCGGCGTCGAGCGGACGGTTGACGGCGATGATGCCGCCAAACGCCGAAACGGGGTCGCAGCGCAGCGCCAGCTTGTAGGCGTCGAGGATGGTGTCGGCCTCGGCCACGCCGGAGGGGTTGGCGTGCTTGATGATGGCGACCGCCGGCCGCTCGAACTCGGCCACCAGCTCGAAGGCGGCGTCGGTGTCGTTCAGGTTGTTGTAGGAGAGCTCCTTGCCCTGGAGCTGAATGGCGGTGGCGACACCCGGACGGTTGGTGCCGTCGGTGTAGAAGGCGGCCTCCTGGTGCGGGTTCTCGCCGTAGCGCAGGGTCTGGCGAAGCTGGCCGGACACGGTGACGCGCTTGGGGAAGGTTTCGCCGCGCTGACCCGCGAACCACGCGCCGATGGCGGCATCATAGGCGGCGGTGCGGGCGTAGGCGGCGCCGGCCAGCCGGCGGCGGGTGGCCAGCGTGGTGGCGCCGTCGTTGGTCTTCATCTCGGCGATCACCGCCTCGTAATCGTCGGGATCGGTGAGGACGGTGACGAAATCATGGTTCTTGGCGGCGGCGCGGATCATCGCCGGGCCGCCGATGTCGATGTTCTCCACACAGTCGTCCCAGCCGGCGCCGCGCGCCACCGTGGCCTCGAACGGGTAGAGGTTGACCACCACCAGATTGATCGGCGGGATGTCGTGGGTCTTCATCGCCTCGGCGTGGTCGTCGCGCCGCGCCAGGATGCCGCCGTGGATGCGCGGATGCAGGGTCTTGACCCGGCCGTCCATGATTTCGGGAAAGCCGGTGTGGTCCGACACTTCCCTGACCGCGATGCCCGCTTCGCGCAGGCGTTCGGCCGAGCCGCCGGTGGACAGGATTTCCACGCCCTGGCTGCTGAGGAACTGGGCGAAGGCGACGAGGCCGGTCTTGTCGGAAACGGACAAAAGCGCGCGGGTGACGCGGACGGTGTCGGCGGTCATGGGCGGGGTAAATCCAAGCCTGTGAGGACGATGGGCAAGGGGGGTGTTTAAGCCCCCTTTTTCTCCCGGCGCAAGGCCCATTTGACGAGGGTGGGGCCGTCCTGGGTATAGGCGCTCAGCGTGACTTGCAGACTTCGCCGCGCCTCGTCGCCGACGCCGAGATAGACGCTCTCCACCAGATCGATATCGCAGCCGGACGCGCGCAGCCGCCAGGCGACGCCCGAGGCCAAGCGCAGCAGCACGGCGTGGCCCTCGCGGAGCAGCGAGGCCTGGACGGCGGGGTGGAGGTGGAAGCGGACGATGAAGGGATGGCCGGATGTCGAGGAGACGGCGGCGGCGGGCGGCTCCAGCGAGTCCTCGCCGCGCACGTCCTCGCCGTTTTCGGCCAGATAGAGGCGACGGCGGTGGATCAGGCCGAAGGGCCGGAGATAGCCGTCGTGGGTGGCCTCCACCAGGACCGAGCCGTCCTGCTCCAGCCGTTCGCAGGTGACGGCGAGCGGCCGGCGCCCCAGGCCGCCCTTGTTCAGCACCTCGGACGAGTTGGTTTCGGCCAGCGTCAGGGTGGAGTGGGCGGCGGTGGCGGCCAGCGCGGTACGCCACGGGCCGAAGTTGCCGGGATGCGCCCCGCAGTTGACGAACAGCCGCTCCTTGGCAACGGACAGCTCCAGGCTGAGCAGGCCGGCGTGGGCGTGGGCATCCAGCCCTTCGGCCGGGGGGACGCCGGTGTCCATCAGGATCAGGGTGCGCCCGGCCAGCATCCGCTCGAACCCGGTGTGCGGCGCGCTTTTCAGCGGTTTGCCGCGCGCGTCGGCCTGGGCCAGCACGGTGTCGATGCAGGCCGGTTCCTCCTCCTGGGCACCGTTGAACAGCGCCAGGCCGCCGTCGCCGTGGCGGAAGAAGCGCAAGGCCGGCGTCATCCGGTCGATGGCGTGCTGAAGCTCCTCCGGGATGTCGATCCGGGCGATGCGGAGGGCGGCGCGCAGATCGATGAGGTGGCGCAGCACGAGAAGCTGGGTGGACGGACAGCGCTCGATATGGCCGCCATCGGGCAGAATCTGGCGCGGCAGTTCCTTTTCCAGCAGCGCCAGCGCCTCGTCGAAGTATTTGCCCAAGCCCGGCAGGCACAGGCCGCCGTAGGCCAGCCCCTTCAGTGCCACCACCAGCCCGGAATCACGCAAGGTGCCGGGGACGACGCGCGACAGGTGCTTGCACTGGCGAGCCAGGCTGTCGAAGACGCGGGCACGGAAATCGTCGTCGGCGGACGAGCAATAGAAATCGTGCTGGCCGATCCACGAGGCGATGCGGGCGCCCAGCAACTCCGGCGCCCAGGTGACGGGGTGCCAGGAGCCGAAATGGTCGATCCAGTCGGTGACCAGCAGGCGGGCTTGGCGCCGCGCGGTGTCGCCCGACACGGCCTTGAGGTCGCGCAGCCAGTCGAAGCCGTGGGCGGCACGGACCCAGGCCGGCGCGGCGCCCTCGGGCAGCCAGGGCACGGCGCCGAGATGCTGATCGGGCTTGGCCGGGGCGATGCGGTGGGCCTCGCCGGCAAAGTGCAAGGCGCCGCCAATGAGCAAGGTGCCGGTGCCGACATCGCCCGGCCATGGATCGGGCGGGATGATGGACAGCGCCGACGGCGCGCGGCCGCCGAGAGTGAGGTTGTAGAAGGGGTTGCCGAAGGCGACGGCGCGGGCGCCTTCCTTGAGGCGACTCAACGGATTGCGCGAGCCGGTCACGGGCGGCACTCCTGTCGGTCTGCCTGTCTCCACGCGTGCCGACGGGCCGGGAGTTCCCGGCCGGACAGGCTGACGGGGCGGAGACGTGGTTTACACATGGTTTACGGTCGTAGCAATTTGCCCGCCCGATCGCAAGGGGAGAGCCGGGTTCAGGGGTGAACCGAGTGACTGGATCAGCGCGTCGAGGGGGTGTTCGCGGGCGGGCGGCCGCCGGCGGGACTGGCGCAAGGGGGCGTGGGGGAGCGGCGGTTCGGCCAGTTGACGGAAGGCAACCTTCAGACGGCGGCGGTTGCCGGCCATGTTGCCTTGCGGAGCGTTGATTGAATTGGGATTTTCGTCCTGGATTAACGGAGTTGACGCGTTTTCATCGGCGTTGACCGGCGGGGCGGTTTCCAGGACGGAAGGACGGGATGCCACCTGCATCAGGTGGCCGGCATAGTCGGCCGCCACCAGCCCCAACTGCTTGGCCAGCCACAGCACGACGCGGACGTTGCCCTGGTCGAGAAGCTCGGCCAGTTTTTGCGCCGTTTTCTCCCGCAGCATTTCCATGTGGGCGGCGGATTCGGCGCGGGCGCGGGCCTGTTCCTCGGCCACGAGGCGCTGGAAACGCGCGTCGGTGCGCAGCTTCTTCCAGATGGTGACGCGGGAGCAGCCGTAAAGTTCGGCCACCTTGGTTACCGGCGCGCCCTGCCCGAGAACCAGGGCGAGTTCGTCCCAATCGATGCGGGTGCGTGGGGTGGGGGTGGTGGGCATGGTGGGGCTCCGGGGTGAAGGGAGTTGTCACCATATCAGGAGAAATTAGCAGAACAAACAAAAATACCTATAAACAGGAATTTAGGCCGTTTTGGCTCGCTGGCTTCAGGGGCGGCGGTGCGAGTGATGGGCGCTGTAAAATGAAAAGGGGTGTAACAGTTTTAGCGGGAGGTGCGGGCGTTTCTCCGCTAAAGCCTTTTGGGCGTTTTCATAGTTCCAGTTTTCGGCAAGCCTGGGCAGATCCGCGATGGTATTTAACCGATAGCGTTAGGGGTGCTCACCGGAGTGATGGCTCCCGAAATTGCAGACCTAAAGCGGATTAGAGCGTCTCGATCAAAGGTGCTGTTATAAAGTACCAAACATGGACCAGTTTTAAGCAGGTCGTACAGCGTAATCTGGTTGCGGGAAAGTCTCTGTCGAAACCAAAACAACATGGACGACGAATTATTGATTTCCTTCAGCTCATTCTCCAAGTCAACATAGACTATGTTTCTCACATATAAATAGTCGAAAAATCCAGCGTGATCGTATGTTAGTCTTGGGAGTGCTTTGGATGCTCGGATGTCGAGAACGACCCTGATGGATTTTTGTACCAAGAGCAAGAGAAGATCGTCTTGGTTCTGTTTGGCGACATCGAAGTATGCAGCGATGCCCGATGCTTTTGCTTCATCGGCAAACAGTTCTAGTTGAATAGGCTGCATGCGGTTAGAGGTGTTTCGTTTCCAGCGATGCAGGTGTACAATTTTCGACATCGATCTAGTCCGAAACCAATTCGGCCGCACGTTTCTCAACGTCCGCAAGCTCGCTGAGCCGCACAGCGATGTTCGGGACGTCGCCCTTAGGCTCATTGTACTCTCCCGTGCGATCGTTCTTCAAGTCAACCCGCTTCAGGAAGTACTCCTCATAGAGTCGCGGTCCAACTCCAGTGAAGGGGAGGATTCGCATTTTATTTTCCCCGCCTACTTCTCGCTCGGTTGTAAGCGAATCGGAGTGGAGATGGGTGGCTAAGCTCTTGGTGAATGGCTCAATATAGTACACTTCCTTGATGCCTGCAGTAACTAAATGTCTGGCGCAATTGTGACACGGAAACGTAGAAGTATACAGGGTGCAGCCTCGTGGGGAGATTCCTTGTGTTGCTGCGCTAAATAGCGCATTCATCTCGGCGTGAATAGACCTAGAGTACTCAATTATATCCTTGATGCCGGGCATTCTGTCAAAATTTTCGGGGGAGTCTAAAAAAAGTTTAGCGAATACTTCTTGAAGTCTATCTCTGAGAGCATTTTCTGTGTCCATCAGTCCCGGTTTCGCTGGAAAAACCATATCAGCGAGGCGGGTGGAAAATTTCTCAACAAGCCATTTGGCTATATCTTCTCGGAGCTTATTCTTCAAGCGAGAGTTGTGGCATCCTTTGAATTTAGTGTTACCCTCTTCCCATTCCCACGCAAAACAACGATTTTGAGCGCCTTTGGTTTCATCACACACGCCACCATTGAACGCGGGGACGTCATTTGTCCCGGTAGCAATGATCGTGCCGTCAGGAGATTGAAGCGCGGCTCCAACCTGTCGAGATAAGCATGAGGAGCGTAGTGCTGCTGCTTGGGCAAAAAACATCCCTGTCTCTTGTTTGGTGGGGCGTACCAAATCATTTGCCAAAATTAAGCTGACGAAGCGGCCAAGGTCGCCCACAACCCTTACGGCGCTAGGGCTTTCTATGTTGTTGTCCAGAAAATAGTCTGCATGATGAAATGCGTCTCGGACCTGCTGCCCATGGGTGTTGTGTTGATCCTTTTCATCTCTATCTAAATACTCCCTGACATCCGAGGGGTCGGCTCCTTTATATTTGGCGAGAGAATGAGGGTCGCCAATCAGGCGTCCTTCGCGTTTTGCTCGTTCACAGTGGACAGCAACAAGGCGAAAAGATTTATCGTAGACACTGCGTAGTAGTTCGACTTCTTTTGGGTGTTTAAGCGAGTCGATGATGAAGGCAATTTTCTCTTCACCGGCTTGATTTCCGGAGCGAAGCCTGATGATTTCTCTGATAGCAAGAGATGCGACGGCGTGGTTCTCATATTTCTCTCTCAGGCCATCTCCTAGATCCTGTAGTTTCTTTGCTCGGGCTAATTTCTGGATGCCTTCGGCTTCCGATCCCTCAACTACGGCCGGAATATTTTCCCCGTTGCATCGTTTAACAATCAGCTCGCTTAATCTAATTCGTCTCGGTTCATGATAACCTTTTGAATGCAATTCAGTTTTCAATCTCTTTGCAACGCTTGAGCAGCCTGAACCAGCATAGCCAATCAGGCCTATGACAAGTTCCTTGGACAACGGGGAAACGGTCTTCAGGTCAACCTTTTCATCGTTGTCAACAACCTTAATCAAGGTGCTTAATGACTGCGTTGTCATAATTCGTGCAAGCCTATGGTTGAACGCCTGCCAACATAGCGCTGTGCAGTTTGGTGTGCAACCACAGGAACGGGCTTTTGGCTCCTTAAGCGAAGAAACATCTATAACCTTTCATGTATCATGAACAAATGCACGTAGGCCAAAAGGTGTTGCAATCAAAGACGTATTCGGCAAGCGGGAATGGCCCTAATTCGTAGCGTCTACTTCGCCTCCCTCAATGATGATAAGCGCGGAGCCACTGGCTTTTTTTCTAAAAGGAGAAATCGGCAGGCAAATTGGGATGCAGGGGCCACCGGCCCCTGATGGGGTGGCGGGGTGGAACCCCGCCGTCAGCGCTCCAAAAAACCGCCTTACACCACGTTCAGCTTCACCTCGATATTCCCCTTGGTCGCGTGCGAGTAGGGGCAGACGACGTGGGCCTTCTGGGTCAGGCGTTCGGCCTCGGCGCGGTCCAATCCTGGCAGGTTGATGTCCAGGGCCACTTCCAGGCCGAAGCCGGTGCCGTCGTCGCGCGGGCCGATGCCGACCGTGGCGGAAACCGTCGCGTCGTCGGGGATGCGGGCCTTTTCCTGCTGGGCGGCGTATTTCAAGGCGCCGAGGAAGCAGGCGGAATAGCCCGCCGCGAACAACTGCTCGGGGTTGTTGCCTTGGCCGCCGGGGCCGCCGAGTTCCTTGGGCACCGTCAGGTCAACTTGCAGTGTGCCGTCTTCCGTCGCGGCGCGGCCATCGCGGCCGCCGGTCGCCGTCGCCTTGGTGCGGTACTTGATCGCCATAGGTTCCTCCCGTCGCGTTTGGTGGCGCGGGTGGACAACAGAGGCTTCAGGGCGCGGGTTCCGGGGTGAGGGGCAACCAAAGAACGAAGCGGGTGCCGGCGCCGGGTTCGCTTTGGCAGCGGATGCGGCCCTTCAGGGTGCGGGTCACCATGTTGTGGACCATGTGCAGGCCCAGCCCGGTGCCGCCGGTCGAGCGGCGGGTGGTGAAGAACGGCTCGAAGATGCGGGCGCGGACGTCGGCGGTCATGCCCCGGCCGTTGTCGGCGATGGTCAGGGCGACGCCGCCGGGCGGGGCGGGGTCCGCCTGGATGTGGATGCGGCCGGGACGGTCGGGTTCGAAGGCGTGCAGGGTGGCGTTCATCACGATGTTCGACACCACCTGGAACAGCGGGCCGGGGTAGCTGTCGATGTCCAGGCCGCCGGGGCAGTCCAGGCGGATGTCGTGGCCTTGCTGGCGGATCTTGGGCGCGAGGCTGGTGAGGATTTCGCGCAGGTACAGATCGAGGTTGAAGCGGCGGCGGTCCTCGCTGGTCTGGTCGGCGGCGATCTGTTTGAAGCTCTGGATCAGCCGGGCCGCTCGCTCGGTGTTGGCCTGGGCCAGGCTCACCGTCTGCTGAAGGGTGTCGAGGAAGGTCAGGAGCTGGCTTTTCTGCAGCTTGCCGCCCCTGACGGTGCCGAGCAGGGCGTCGGCCTGATCGCCCAGGTGGCTGACGGCGGTCAGCACCACCCCCATGGGGGTGTTCAGCTCGTGCGCCACCCCGGCGACGAGGCCGCCGAGCGAGGCCAGCTTGGCGGCTTCCACCAGATCGGCCTGGGTGCGCTGGAGGTCGGCCAGCGCCTTTTCGGCGCGGTCGCGGGCGGCGACCAGTTCGCGTTCCAGCCGTTTGCGCTCGTGAATCACGGTCAGCGCCGTCAGCACCGCCTCCTCGCCCTGGTAGATAAAAAGGCGTGACGACAGCAGCACCGGCATCTCGTGGCCGTCCTTGCCGCGCAGCCGGGTTTCCAACGCGGTCACCTGACGGTTGGTGCGCAGGCTCTCCACCAGCTTTATCCGGTCGGCGGGGTTGATGTAGATGTCGGCGGCCAGCGCCGGGCGGTCCTCGGCGTGGGGGGTGATGTTGAGAAGCTCGAAGGCGACGTAGTTGGCGTAGAGAAACAGCCCGTCTTCCAGCTTCGTCACCATCATCGGCAGCGGGATGGCCTCCAGGAGTTCGCGCTGGGCCTGCTCCAGCCGATAGCGCAGGGTGATGTCGGTGTAGGTGCGCAGGCCGCCGCCGTCGGGCGTGGGCTGGCCGCGCACCTCGATGATGCGGTCGTCGGGCAGGCGCAGTTCGTAGCGGTGGGGCTGGCGGTCGCGCAGGGGGCGCAGCTTGGCTTCGATGTAGTCGGCGATCAGAGTGGGGTCGTCCAGCGTGCGCACCGCGTCGTAGGCCAGCACGTCGGCCAGCGGGCGGCGCAATTGCACCCGCTCCGGCGGCAGGGCCAGAAGCTCCAGATAGCGGCGGTTGAAGGCGACGATGTCGAGGTTGCGGTCCACCCGCAACAGGCCCTGTTCCATGGTTTCCAGGGTTTCCTGCAAGAGCGTGGCCTGGTGGACCATCTCCACCTCGGCCGCCGCCTCGCCGGTGACGTCGGACACGCAGACCTGGCTGGCCGGTTCGCCCATCCAATCGACGCGGCGGTCGATGATGTCGACCCAAAGGACGCGGCCGTCCTTGCGGTGGTGCCGGACCCGGCGCTGGATCGGCAGGCGGTCGCCGCGCACCAGCATCCGGTAATAGGCCCGCGCGTCGGCGTGCCGCTCGGGCGGGATGATGTGATCCAGCAGAGTGCAGGTCAGCAGTTCCTCGGGGCTGGGATAGCCGTGCATCTCGGCATAGGCGCGGTTGCAGTAGAGCGGCGTGAAGTCGCGATGGATGACGATGCCCTGGATGGAATCATCGACCAGACCGCGATAGCGGGCCTCGCTCTCCTGAACGGTCCTTTCCATGGCCTTGCGGCGGCTGATGTCGCGCAGCACGCCGACCGCCAGCCTTTGGCCGTCCAGCTCCAGCGGGCTGACGGTGATCTCCACCGGGAAGCGGGTGCCGTCCTTGCGTTGCGCCTCCGCCTCGCGGGTGGCGTCCAGCAGCGGTTCCCCGCCCACGGCGTCCCGGTCGGGCGGGATAATCAGTTCGTGGAGCGGGCGGCCCGCCGCCTCCTCCGGCGTGAAGCCGAAAATGCGGGTGGCGGCACGGTTCCAGCGTACCACCATTCCGGCCGTGTCGATGACGATTACCGCATCCCGGATGGCCTCGGTGATCAACCACAAGGAGTCGGGATTGCCGGTCGCGGCGGTCAGGGACAAGGGGGCCTTCCACAATGCTTTCGCGAAGTTTTCTCTTAATGTTCGCTTAATCAAATATTTCCGGGATGGAAAGTCAAGGCGCCTGCCCGGCCTATACGCATCCGCCGCGACGCCGCGTGCGCGCGGCACCTTCCAGACCCATTCGGACATGGATCTCCTGGTACTGTCCTGCCCTGATATCTTGCGCTGCCGCATTGAGGGGGGGAGCCCCCGGTTTGCCGCTCAGCCTCGCGCCATGTTGCGCAGGACGTGGTGCAGGATGCCGCCGTTGCGGTAGTACTCGACCTCATCCAAAGTATCGATGCGGCAGAGGACAGTGATTTCCTGGGTCGTGCCGTCCTGGCGCCGCAGCGTCACGGTCAGGTCCTTGCGCGGTTTCAGGCCGGTTGCCACCCCGGCGATGTCGAAGATTTCCGAACCGTCCAGCTTGAGATGGTGGCGGGTGACGCCGTCCTTGAACTGCAACGGCAGGATGCCCATGCCGACCAGATTGGAACGGTGGATGCGCTCGAAGCTTTCGGCGATGACGGCGCGCACGCCCAACAGGCGCGTGCCCTTGGCCGCCCAGTCGCGCGACGAGCCGGTGCCGTATTCCTTGCCGGCGACGATCACCAGCGGCACGCCGTCGTCGGCGTAGCGCATGGCGGCGGTATAGATCGGCAGCCGCTCGCCCGAGGGGTGGTGCTTGGTTTCGCCCCCCTCGACGCCGGGAAGCAGTTCGTTGCGGATGCGGATGTTGGCGAAGGTGCCGCGCATCATCACCTCGTGGTTGCCGCGCCGGGCGCCGTACGAATTGAAGTCGGCGGCGGTAACGCCGTGGCTCATCAGGTACTCGCCGGCCGGGCTGTTCTTCCTGATCGAGCCGGCCGGGGAGATGTGGTCGGTGGTGATGCTGTCGCCCAGCAACGCAAGCAGCTTGGCGCCCTTCACGTCGGTGATGGCGGGCGGGGTCTGCGACAGGCCCTGGAAGAACGGCGGCAGCTTGACATAGGTGGATGCCTCCTGCCACGCGTAGGTCGCTCCGCCAGCGGTGGCGATCCCTTGCCACTGCTCCGGCCCCTTGAAGACGTCGGCGTAGCGGGCCTTGAAGCTGTCGGGGCTCACCGAGGCGGCGATGGTGTCGGCGATCTCCTGATTCGTCGGCCAGATGTCCTTGAGGTGGATGGGCTGGCCGTCGGCGCCGGTGCCGACGGGATCGCGGATGAGGTCCAGCGTCATGGTGCCGGCGAGCGCGTAGGCGACGCACAGCGGCGGCGAGGCGAGATAGTTGGCGCGGGTGTGCGGGTTGACGCGGCCTTCGAAGTTGCGGTTGCCCGACAGCACCGCCGCCACCACGAGGTCGCCGGCCTCCACCGCCGCCGCGATCGGCTCGGGCAGCGGACCGGAGTTGCCGATGCAGGTGGCGCAGCCGTAGCCCACCAGATTGAAGCCGAGCTGGTCGAGGTAGGGTTGCAGACCGGCCTTCGTCAAATAATCAGTGACTACCTGAGAGCCGGGAGCCAGCGAGGTCTTGACCCACGGCTTGGTCTTCAGGCCCTTCTCAACCGCCTTGCGGGCGACGAGGCCGGCGGCGATCAGCACGGCCGGGTTGGAGGTGTTGGTGCATGAGGTGATGGAGGAGAGGACGACCGCGCCCTGGGCCAGTTCGTAGCCGGCGCCCGCGACGTTTACTTTCTTGTCGAGATCGGCGGGCGCGACCTTGAAAGCGCCGGTCAACTCGCCCTGGAAGGACTGGGCCACGTTGGACAGGATCACCCGGTCCTGCGGGCGGCGGGGACCGGCCAGTGACGGCTCGACGGTGGAGATGTCCAGCTCCAGGGTATCGGTGAACACCGGGTCCGGCGAACTCGGCTCGCGCCACATGCCTTGCGCCTTGGCGTAGGCCTCGACCAAGGCCACCCGCTCGGGATCGCGGCCGGTGAAGGTGAGATAGTTGATGGTTTCGCGGTCGATGGGGAAGATGCCGCACGTCGCGCCGTACTCCGGCGCCATGTTGCCGATGGTGGCGCGGTCGGCCAGCGTCAGGCTGTCGAGGCCGGGGCCGTGGAATTCCACGAACTTGCCGACCACGCCCTTCTGGCGCAGTATCTGCGTTACGGTCAGCACCAGATCGGTGGCGGTGGTGCCCTCCTTGAGCCGCCCGGTCAGCTTGAAGCCGACAACCTCGGGGATCAGCATGGAGATCGGCTGGCCGAGCATGGCGGCCTCGGCCTCGATGCCGCCGACGCCCCAGCCGAGAACGGCCAGGCCGTTGACCATGGTGGTGTGGCTGTCGGTGCCGACCAGGGTGTCGGGGTAGGCCGCCACGTTGCCCGACGTGCCGTCGCGGTCGGTCCACACCACCTGGGCCAGATATTCGATGTTGACCTGATGGCAGATGCCGGTGCCGGGCGGGACGACGCGGAAGTTGTCGAAAGCCTGCTGGCCCCAGCGCAGGAAGGCGTAGCGCTCGCCGTTGCGCTGGAACTCCAGTTCGACGTTTTGCCGGAAGGCGGTGGGATTGCCGTAGAAATCCACCATCACCGAATGGTCGATGACGAGGTCCACCGGGCACAGCGGGTTGACCTTGCCGACGTCGCCGCCGAGATCCCGCATGGCCTCGCGCATGGCGGCGAGGTCGACCACGGCCGGAACGCCGGTGAAGTCCTGCATCAGCACGCGGGCCGGACGGTAGGCGATTTCGCGGTCGCTGCGCCTGTCCTGGAGCCACTGGGCCAGCGCCTTGATGTCATCGACGGTGACGGAGCGGCCGTCCTCGAAGCGCAACAGGTTTTCCAGAAGGACCTTCAGGGAGAAGGGCAGGCGGGACAGATCGCCCAAGCCCGCCTCCTCGGCGGCCTTCAGGCTGAAGTAGTCATAACCCTTGCCGCCGACGTCCAGCGTGCGGCGGGTCTTCAAGGTGTCGTGTCCGGTGAAGGTGGTCACGGTCATTCCCCCCTGGCGTTGATGACGGCGGGTTTAGGCCCCGGTCCGCACAGGATGAGATAAGTCGCTTCCGGCCGCGTCACAGGTATTCTTCGTACCCAGAACGGGTTAATCCATCGCGTCAGGGTGGCGGGCGGCAAACGCCGCCGGCCAATCGCGTTGCCGTCGCCGGGGCGCCCCCCTATGCTTTGGGGGAGTTGACCCAAGGAGCGAAACCCGTGCCGACCAGCAAGACCGGCAATCCCTGGACCACCCTGCTGAGCAAACCCGTCTACGAAAATCCCTGGATCAAGGTGGATGAGCATGACGTGCTCAATCCGCGAGGGAAGCCGGGAATCTATGGCGTCGTCCACTTCAAGTCGCGGGCCACGGGGGTGGTCCCCATCGACGACGACGGCTGCACCTACCTCGTGGGCCAGTACCGTTATGTCCACCACGCCTACAGCTGGGAAATTCCCGAAGGCGGCGGCAGGTTGGACGAGGCGCCGCAGGCGGCGGCCGAGCGCGAGCTGTTGGAGGAAACCGGCCTGACGGCGGGGCGGTGGCTGGAGATTCTCCAGGCCGACCTGTCGAACAGCGTGACCGACGAAAGGTCCTGGGCCTTCGTTGCCTGGGATCTGCAACAGGGCATCGCCGAGCCCGAGGACACCGAGGACCTTCAGGTCCGCCGCGTGCCGTTTTCGGAGGCGCTGGGCATGGCGATGCGCGGCGAGATGCGCGACGCGCTGGCGATGATCAGCCTGTTCAAGCTGAAGCTGCTGGCCGACGCCGGGCAACTGCCGAAGGACCTGATGGAAAGGCTCAGGTGAGGGCCGGGTTGGAGGTATCCGCCTTCAGCGCCTCCCGCACCACCGCGACGAAGGCCTTTGCCGTTGGCGAGCGGTCGCCCCGGCGGAAGGCGACAGCCATGGGAGAGGTCGGGTGGACGTCGGCCAGCGGGCGGTAGACCACGCCTTGAGCCCGAAGCTGCTCCAGGCAGGTCGGCACCAGCGCCACGCCCAGGCCGGCGGCCACCAGCCCGACGATGGAGGCGAATTGCGGCGCCTGCTGGGTCACGCGCGGGCTGAAGCCGGCCTCGCGGCAGGCGGCGACGATGCGGTCGAACAGGCCGGGGCCGATGGCGCGGGGGTAGAGGATGAACGGGTCATGGGCCAGCCCGGCCAGCGTCACCGTCGCGGCGGGCGCCTGGGGATGGGCGGCGGGGAGGGCGGCGACCAGGGGTTCCTCCAGAAGGGGGAGGATCGACAGGAGGCCATCGGGGTCGGGCACCGGCGGGCGGCAGAAGCCGACGTCGATCCGGCCTTCAAGCAGCGCCGGAGCCTGTTCCATGGTATGCATGTCCTGCAAGGTCAGTTCCACCGTGGGGAAGGACTCGCGGAAGTGGCGGATGATCCGCGGCACCAGGGGGTTGTAGGCGGTGGAGCCGGTGTAGCCGACCGCCAGCCGCCCCAGTTCGCCCCGTCCGGCGCGTTGGGCGGTGGTGACGGCGCGTTCGGCGCGGGCGAGCACGGCGCAGGCCTCGTCCAGGAACAGCCGTCCGGCCTCGGTCAGGTCCACCCGGCGCTTGGTGCGGTGGAACAGGCGCACGCCCAACTCGGTTTCCAGCGCCTTGATCTGCTGGCTCAAGGGCGGCTGGGCGATATGCAGGCGCTCGGCGGCGCGGCCGAAGTGCAACTCTTCGGCGACGGCCACGAAATAGCGCAGATGGCGCAGGTCCATGGGATTGAGACGTTCTCGATATTAATCTCGCGCTCAAATTATATTGGAACGTCTTGCCGGCGAGAAAAATGATTAGGACAGGTTTTTGACAACAAGGCACTGACCATTATGCCGCTTGATCGCCGGCGCGCGGCCGTCGCCCTTTCGGGGGCTTGCGCCTTCCTCAATCTCTACGCCACGCAGCCGCTGTTGCCGCCGATCGAGCAGGCGTTCGGCGTCTCCCCGGCCGAGGCCAGCCTGTCGGTGACGGCGGGCACCCTGGCGGTGGGACTGGTGGCGCCGTTCGCCGGCATGCTGGCCGACCGCTGGGGGCGCAAGGCGGTGATCGTCGGCGCCATCCTGCTGCTGGTGCTGCCGACCCTGCTGGTGGCCCAGGCCGGGGGGCTGTGGGAGCTGGTGGCGTGGCGGTTCGTGCAGGGGCTGTGCCTGCCGTTCATCTTCGCCGTCACCGTCGCCTACGTCGGCGAGGAGTGGGAGCCCAGGGACGCGGCGGCGGTGGCCTCCATCTACATCTCCGGCACCATCATGGGCGGCTTCAGCGGCCGGTTCCTGTCGGGCCTTGTCGGGGCGTGGGCGGGTTGGCGCGAGGCCTTCGTGGTGCTGGCGGCGGTCAACGTGCTGATCGCCGTGGCGGTGGCGGCGTGGCTGCCGCGCGAAACCCGCTTCGTGCCGTCCAAGGGCTTCCGGGACACGTTGAAGGCCATGGGCGAGCATCTGCGCAATCCCCGGCTGGTGGCGGCCTGCGGCGTGGGGTTCGGGCTGCTGTTCGCGCTGGTCGCCACCTTCACCTATGTCAGCTTCCTGCTGGCGCGGCCGCCGTACAGCCTCGACACGGCGGCGCTGGGGGCGATCTTCGTGGTCTACCTGACGGGGGTGGCGATCTCGCCGGTGGCGGGGCGGCTGGTCGGGCGCTTCGGGCATCGCGGGGTGATGGCCGGCGGGGTGGCGCTGTCGTGCGCCGGGCTGGCGGTGACGCTGGTGCCGTCGCTGCCGGCGATCATCGCCGGGCTGGCCTTGACGTGCGGGGGTATTTTCGTTTGCCAGTCGGTGGCGACCGGCTTCGTCGCGGTGGTGGCGCCGCGCGCCAAGTCGGCCGCCGTGGGGCTGTATGTCGCCGCCTACTACCTCGGCGGCAGTGCCGGGGCGGTGGTGCCGGGGCCGGCGTGGGAGGCCCAGGGCTGGCCGGGTGCCGTGGCGGTGGTGGTGCTGGCCGAACTGGCGCTGCTGGCCATCGCCGCGTTGTTCTGGCGGGCGCCGGCCAAGACGCCGATGGCGGCGGTGTGATACCGACGAGCGATTGAAATGACTTTTCAATCGCTCGTCGGTCGCCGCGACCGCGGCGGCGCGCCCGCGTGGGCGCGAAAGCCAAGCGCGCGGAGGCGCGCGCCCGGCGTTTGAGGGCAAAG
>DASPMK010000178.1:0-10265 GCA_035627075.1 Azospirillaceae bacterium | reverse complement strand
GTGCTGAAGTTCGCGCAATTCGGCGTGGGCGGCTTCCAGTGTCGCTTCAGCCTCCCGCAGCCGCTCTTCCAGATCGTTCCGGGGACGGTCGCCGCCGGGGGCGTCGTGGGGGGCTGCGGGTTGCGGACTCCGTACGATCATAAGGCCCCTTGCCTTCCCCGGCCGGAGCCGGTGCTGGCGTCGACAAAACACATCCATTGCATACTATACGGCACCCCGGTCACACCCTTGTCGGTTCAGATGAAGTAGTCCTTCGGACTTAGGCCGTTGGAGCGGAAGGATAAACCGCCCGCTGGACGCTTGACGCGGATAAGGGGCTCCGGTCATTCATCGCAGCCATGACGCTAAGAAACCGGGGGAAACGCATGGGGGCGATCGTCATCGGCGCGGGCATGATGGTACTGGCGCTGGTCGTGCCATCGGGAGCCGGTCGCGCCGATACGCTGACCAGCAACGGTATTGCCGCGGTGGCGCCACGACTCTCGGAGCAGTTGGGCTCCGTCCATGCCGGCGCGGCACGGTGCGGCCTTGCCAACGAGGCTCAGGCTGTCGCGGCCAAGCACCGCGAGCACCTGGGGCGCATGGCCGAAATCCGGCCGGGCACCGACACCCGCAATCTGGAACTCCTGTTCGAGGCGACCTCAGAGGCCTACCGGCAGGCTTCCGACCTGGAGTGTTCCGAAAACCAGCGCCAGGAAATCCGGCATAAGCTGCCGGACGTCTTCGCTTCGGTGGACGCTTTCGACGCGTCGCTGACGGAGCCGCGCTGAAGATTCAGCCGAACAGGCGGCTGAACAGGCCCTTTTTGGGCTTGTTCTGGGTCAGGGTCGGGCGGGCGGCGCCTGCCGGGCGACCGGTCAGGTACTCGTCTCGAAAGCGCTGGATCTCGTCGCCGCGCTCGAACTTGTAGCGGACATGATAAACCGTGGCGGCGCTGTCCAGCTTGTCGTCGTATTCGCTGCTGACCCCCAGGAATTCGAAGGCCCAGGTTCCGCGGGCATTGGCGCGCAGCCAGTCCTCGGCGGCGTCCATCCGGCTCTTGTCCCGGTACTTGTGGGTCATCTGGTAGACATAGTCGGCCATGACGAAGCGTCCCGATAAAGCGGTGTCGGATCGTGGGAATGCCAGAATTCGGCGCGGGATGCGCCGAAATCACGCTATTATAGTGCAGACAAGAGGGTGGTGCCACCGCCTGCGCATCCTTTAAGGTCACCCGCGACCCCCTTTCATGACGGCCGTCAGCCGTGGCAGGGAGAACGGCATGTCCGTGTTTCGATTTCCTTGCCACAGACGGTGGGCCACCTTGCTGGAGGTGGCGCTTGCCTGTCTGGTCACCGTCGCCTGCCTGTCGCGGGTGGAAACCATTCCCGGCGCGTCGACGGCGGTGCCGCTGTCGCTTGAGGTCCCGACCCTCGACCGGGTTGGCCGGCTGACTTATCGCGGCGGGTTGGAACTTCAAGGCGATGCCGGCTTCGGCGGGCTGTCGTCCCTGTCCGTGCTCGGGGACGGCAACCGCTTCGTGGCGGTCAGCGACGTGGGCGCGGTGATCGCCGGCCGCCTGGGTTACGACGATACCGGGCGCCTGACCGAAGCCGGCAATTTCACGACTGAACCGCTGCTGTTGGAAGACGGAGCGTCCGAGGGCAAGCGTGGGCATGATTCCGAGGGATTGACGCGGCTACCCGATGGCGGTTGGGTGGTTTCGTTCGAGCGCCATCACCGGCTCTTGCGCTATCCCCGCGACTTCGGGCGGAGCGGGGAGCCGCCGGTGCCGCTCGCCGTGCCGCCGGGGTTGGAGGACGCTCCCGACAACGGCGGAGCGGAGGCGGTCACCACGCTGGCCGATGGGCGGTTGCTGGTGCTCCAGGAGGGGGCGGGTGGGGCGGAGCATCCCGCCTGGGTGGGGGACGGCCGCCGTTGGGAGAGGCTCGCCTACCGGCCGGAGCGCCGCTTCCGCCCGACCGATGCCGCCATGCTGCCGGATGGCGACGTGCTGGTTCTGGAACGGCGGGCGTCGTTCGCGGGGGGCTTCGGCGCGCGGATCGTGCGGCTGAAAGCGGCTGCCCTGCGGGCCGGCGCCGTGCTGGAGGGGGAGGAGTTGGCCCGCCTGGGGCCGCCGTTGACCATCGATAACTTCGAAGGCATCGCCGTTCAGCCGGGGGCGGACGGCGAGGTGCGCGTCTGGATCGTGTCCGATAACAATTTCAGCGTCTTCCAGCGCACTCTGCTGTTGATGTTCACACTGAAATCCTAAGAACCTGTCCGAGAAGATGCTCAATGCTATCGGAGCCTTCACGTCACACCGCCGTGATAGGATGTTGCTTGTTCCCGGACAGGCTTTAAGCGCGGTCAGCGCCCGGTGCGCCGGACGGCCCCTTCCAGGAAATCGGCGATGGCCGTCACGCTGTCGGCGTGCTCGAACAGCGCGCCGTTGGCGGCCAGGATGCGCTGATGCAGGTGATGGCGCCAGTCGGCGTCGGTGCCCAGCCGCACCGCCAAGTCGATGTAATGTTCCCAATCGCGGGCGACGAGATCATCGATGCCCATCAGCCGGTACCAGCCATGGGTGTGCCGGCCGCGCATGAACACGCCGGGCCAGGTGACGATGGGCACCCCCTGGGAAAGCGCCTCCAGGCTGGTATTGCCGCCGGAGTAATGCAGCGGGTCAAGCATCACGTCGCTGGCCGCCATCAACGCTACGAAGTCCCGCGTGGACATGGGCGGCACCGCGACGATGCGTTCGGCCACGTCGGGCGCGCGGCGGGCAAGGCGCTCATGCAACTGGTGCCAGGGGTGCGGATGTCCCCCCCGCACAAAAGCCAGCAGGCCGCGGGGATCGCGCCGCAAAATCTCCACCAGCACGCGGTCGAAATCGGGGTGGATCTTGAAAAGGCTCTGCGGGCAGACGTAGATCGTCGCGTCCTCGGGCAGCCCCAGTTCCACCCGGCTTTTGAGGCCGTCGAACGCCGGGCGGGGGTAGTAAAGTGTCGGCCCCGGCAGGCGGGCCAGGGTTTCGCTGTAGTGATCGGCGCCGGTCGCCGGTTCCTGGGCGTCGCAACTGAGAAAGTAGTCGAGCGCCGGGATGCCGGTGGTGTCGGGGTGACCCCAGGTCAGAGTCTGCACCGGGGCCAACCGCGCGAACGCCAGGAAGTAGGTGAACGGCCGCATGCCGAGGTCGGTGTAGTAGAGAAGGTCGAGCTCCTCGGCGGCGATTCGGTGGCGTGCTTGCGCCAGATCGTTGGGCGGCACCTCGACCACCGTATCGGCCGCTTTCAGGATGATGTTGCGCAGGCGGTCCGGCGGGCGCGGCGGGGTAATGACGGTGATATGGAAGCGCTCCTTGGGCAGGCGGCTGATCAGCCCGTGGTTCAACTGGCCGATGGTGTGGAGCGAGAAGTGCTCGGAAATGAAGCCGAGGCGCCGGCGCCCGTCCTGCCGGTGCGCGGGTGCCGCGCCGGTCTGGCAATGGGGCGCGACCCAGGTCAGCGACGGGCAGGCTTGGGCGTACATTCCGGCCACCGCCTCGTGGAGCGGCCGGTTGTCGAGGCCGTGATAGGCGAGAAGGAAGCTGGTCTGGCCGACCTGCCGCAGCGGGTCGGCGATGGCGTGACCGGCTTCGCGGAAGTTGCGCACGCCGTCCAGAAAGGTCTGCCGGACCTCCCGGATATGGTCGCGCGACCGGGTGATGACCGGCAGCGCCAAGGTGCGTTTGAGCAGCATCAGCGGGTCGCGGCTTACCTCCCAAGCCCGCTGGTAGCAGGCGCGGGCCTCCTCAAGCCGGCTCTGGTCCTTGTAGACGATGGCCAGATTGCCCCAGTTCTCAGGCTGATCGGGGGCGGTTTCCGTGGCCTGCTCGAAAAAGGGAGTGGCTTCATCGTGCCGGCCAAGCCCGCGCAGGGCCGCGCCGATATGAGTTGGCGCCGCCGGGTGACGGGGATCGAGGTCGAGCACCCGGCGAAAGCAGGCCAACGCGTCTTCCAGGCGATGAAGCGAAGCCAGCGCTCCGCCCAGGGTGAACAGGACCTCGACGCTGGTTGGCTCCAGCGTGTGGGCGCGGTAGAGCACGGCCACGGCTTCGGCCAGCTGGCCATCCCGGTGATGCTGAATCCCTTGCGCCAGAAGCTGGTCTATCGTTGTCATGCTCGGTCCCGGTGTTGACCCGCCCTATGATGCCTGCGCGTTCCGCACCGGGAAAGGGCTGGTCAATGCCGTTCGGCGGGGGTAAATATTAGATAAAGCTTATTTGCTGATGAGAGGAGCGTCCATGCACAAGGATTGGGTTCAGATGGCCAGGGAACTGTCCGGGGCCATCAAGGAGGTGCGCACGGGCTCGCCGGAGGTCATGAAGAATTTCTCCGGCATGGCGCGGGCGGCGTTGGAGACCAAGTCCCTCGACACCAAGACCAAGGAGTTGATCGCGCTGGCCATCGGGGTGGCGATCCGCTGCGACGGCTGTGTCGCCTTCCATGCCCAGGCAGCGGTGGAACAGGGCGCCACCCGCGAGGAGGTGCTGGAAACCATGGGCATGGCGATCTATATGGGCGCCGGCCCGTCGCTGATGTACGCCGCCCAGGCGCTGGAAGCCTACGACCAGTTCAAGGCGCAGAAGGTTTGACGACAACGACGGCGGGGGCGTTCCCCGCCGTCCTACAGCAGGTCGCGCAGCCGGTACCACAGCATCGCCGCCATCAGCGACGGGGTGCGCAGCAGCGGGCCGCCGGGGAATCGCTGGTGCGGGATGCGCGCGAACACGTCGAACCGTTCGGCCGTGCCCTGGACCACCTCGGCGATGAGCTTGCCGGCAATGGCGGTCAGGCCCACTCCGTGACCGGAAAAACCGTGGGCGAAGAAGGTGGCCGGTCCCAGCCGCCCGAAATGGGGCACGCGGTTCATGGTGATGGCGACATGGCCGCCCCAGCAGTAATCGATTGCCACGTCGGCCAACTGCGGAAAGTACGCCAGCATCGTCTTGCGCAAGGCGCGCTTGAGGCCGGGTCGGTCGAGCCCGGAATAGCTGACGCCGCCGCCGAACAGTAGGCGATGGTCGGACGTGCGGCGGAAGTAGTTCAGCACGAAGTTGATGTCGGCCGCCGCCACGTCGGTGGGCAACAGCGCCTTGGCTCGCCGTTCGCCGAGGGGTTCGGTGGCCAGCATGTAGGTGGAAACCGGCATGAACGCGCCCGCCAGTTGCGGCACCAGCCCGCCGAGATAGGCGTTGCCGGCCAGCACCAGGAAGCGCGCGGTGACCGAGCCGTGGCGCGTATGGGCGACCGGCATACGGCCGGTGTCGAGCCGCACCACCCGCGATCCCTCGTATATCCTCACCCCGGCGGCCTGGGCCGCGTCGGCGAGGCCCAGCGCGTAGTTCAGCGGGTGGAGGTGGCCGCCGCCCCGGTCCAACAGCCCGCCGAGATAGGCGTCGGACTGGACGTGCTCGCGCACCTGCTCGCGATCGAGCAGGCGGGCCTCGTCGTATCCGCAACGCTCGCGCCACTCCGCCAGATGGTCGTTCAAGTCCCCGAGGTGACGGGGCTTCAGCGCCAGGAACAGATAGCCCGCCCGCAGATCGCAGGCGATGTTGTGGTGGGTGATGTGGCCACGGACCAGGGACTTGGCCTCCTCGGCCATGTCCCACAGCTTGCGGGCGTCGCCCGCGCCGACCCAGGACTCGATGGTCGCCTGCGACGGGTTGAAGCCGGAGACGATCTGGCCGCCATTGCGCCCCGATGCCCCCCAGCCGATACGCTCGGCCTCCAGCAGAACGACGGAGTAGCCTTGCTCGGCCAGATGCAGCGCGCTGGTCAGGCCAGTGTAGCCGCCGCCGACGACGCAGACGTCGCAGGTCGCCTCTCCCGCCAATTCCGGATGGGCGGGATGCGGGGTGGCGGTATCGGCATACCAGGAGCGGGTATGAGGCTTTGGCGACATGGGAGAGGAGACTGGAAGAGTGAGAGGTTCAGCCGTGGCTGGCGGCCTGTTGCGGTTCAGGCTCGGCGGCCCGCAACGACGGGGTTGGCGGGGCCAGCATGTCCCGCCAGAAGGCTCCGGTGGCCTTGCGGCCGAAGATCAGGATGTGGAGCAGGGCGGAGGTGGCGATCATGAATCCGCCGGCAAACAGCACATCGGAGAAGAAGTGCGCCCCCATGCCGATGCGCAGCAGGCCGGCGGCCAGCCCGGCGGCGATGCCGCCCGCCAGCACGACCCGCCGGCGGCGGGGCGCCACCACATAGGCGAAGCTGTGCAGGAAAAAGCCGGAGGCGGGGTCGCCGGCGACGAAGGAACAGTTGGTGCGGCACTGGTTGGTCATCACCAAGGGCGGGGAGAAGGTCTTCTGTCCGCCGAACTGGGTCACCTGGGCGGGGCGGGCGCGGCCCCAGTTGTCCTTCAGCACCACGTTGGCGACGAGGCCGGGGCCGACCACCAGCGCCAGCAGCAGGAACAGCCACTGCCGGCTGCCCAGCCTGAACAGGCGGATCAGTCGCACGGCGGTGTAAAGGAACCCCAACGCCAGCGCGGCGCCGATCACGCGCGAGGCGATCTGAATGGCGTCATGCAGGAAGATGGCCACCGGCGCCCGGCGCCAGACGAAGCCGGCTTCCTGGCTGTGGAACCAACCGGACACCACGAGATCGATGCCGGGCACGGCCACCAGCACCACACCGACCACCACGGCCGCCCACACGATCCGTTTCAACGCCACGCCGACACTCTCCCGGCTTTGGGGGAACCAGGGCGTGCCCCGCCTCCCCCAAAGCCGGTTCCGGCCGTGGCGGGCTGGTCACGCCGTTCGCAGGTACCACTCATATTCCAGGGGCGAGACATAGGCAAAGAACTTGTCCCGTTCCGCCCATTTGGTGGCCAGGAACACCTGCATGAACCGCTCGCCGAAATACGCGCGCATCAGGTCGGAACGCTCGAACGTCTCCAGCGCCCCCATCCAGGTACGCGGCAGCGATGCCGGCGCCTGGACGTAGGCGTTGCCGACGAGCGGAGCGCCGGGGTCGATCTTGCCCGTCAGGCCGTGGTGGATGCCGGCAAGCAGAGCGGCGACCACCAGATAGGGATCGGCGTCGGCGCCGGCCACCCGGTGCTCCAGCCGCTTGGAGCCGGGCGGGCCGACGGGGATGCGGATGGCGGTGGTGCGGTTGTTGATGCCCCAGGTGGGGGCGCACGGTGCGTAGGACTCCTTCTGAAAGCGGCGAAACGAGTTGGCGTTGGGCGCGAACAGCGCCATGGAATCCGCCATGGCCGCCCTCAGTCCGCCGACGGCATGGCGCAGCAGCGGGCTGCCTTCGGGATTCTGGTCGTCGGCCTCGAAGACGTTGCGGCCGTCGGCGTCCAGCAGGCTCATGTGGACGTGCATGCCGCTGCCGGCGTGGTTGGGGTAGGGCTTGGCCATGAAGGTGGCGTCCAGCTTGTGCCGGGCCGCCACGCCCCGTACCACGCGCTTGAACAGGATGGCGTCGTCGGCCGCCTTCACCGCGTCGGGAGTGTGGCGCAGGTTGATTTCGCACTGGCCGGGGCCGTATTCGGCCACCGCCGTGTCGGCCGGGATGGCCTGGGTCAGGGCGGTGTCGTGGATTTCGCTCAGCACATGGTCGAAGTCGTAGAGTTCGTTCATCCCGTAGACCTGGGTCGTGCTCTGCCGCACGCCCGAGGTCGGGGACAAGGGCGGCCGGGGGCGGTCCTCCGGTCCCCAGTCGCTGTCCAGAAGATAGAATTCCAGTTCCACGGCCACCACGGGGGTATAGCCCAGGTTCTTCAGGTTGGCAGCCATGCGGGCGCATTGGGCGCGTGGGGCGGCGAAGTACGGGCTGCCGTCGTGGTCGCGCATTTCCAGCATCAGTTGGCCCGTCGGATTCTTCAGCCACGGCACGCGCTGAAGCGTGCCGGGGAGCGGCAGGCAGGGGCGGTCGGCGTCGCCTTCATCCCAGGCGAGGCCGGTTTCCTCGATGGTGGCGCCGGTGATGTCGAAGGCATAGATCGATCCGGGAAAAGCGCAGCCTTCGGTATAGACCTTGGGCAGGCCGGCGACGGGAATGCGTTTGCCGCGCAAAACGCCGCGGGAGTCGGGGATCAACACATCGACGGCGGCGATGCCCGGGTTCGCTTCCATGAACTCCCTGGCTTCCCCGGAGAGTTCCTTGGAGACTTCCTTCAGGTTTTGGGATGGGATCATGATGACACGTAAGCCGTTTCCGATTCTTTTGAAGATCGGCCGGGCAGGGCGGCCGGCAAGCCGCCCCCTCCTTCCGGAGGAGAGCCTTGAGGGCGCAACGAGGCCACTGGCGCACTCCGCTTTCTGTCTCCATAATGGCTGAACGGGAGCAACAACACGGAGCCGACGGCACCCTGCGCGAGAGCCGTTCGGAGATTGCATGAGTCTGCTCGAAGACTTCATCAAGAAGCACCGCATTACCGAGGTGGAGTGCCTCGTACCGGACATGTCCGGCATTGCCCGTGGCAAGATCGTCCCCGCCGAGAAGTTTCTGCGCATCCTGCGCGATCGCGGATTGAGGCTGCCCGAAGCCATTTTCATCCAGACCGTCACCGGCGAATACCCCGAAGACGAAGACGTCACCAGCCCGGAAAACCAGGACGTCTACATGATCCCGGATCATCGCACGGTTCGGGTGGTGCCCTGGTATACCGAACCGACGGCGCAGGTGATCACCGATTGCGTCTATGCCAACGGCACCCCGGTGGAATACTCGCCGCGTCATGTGCTGAAGCGTGTGCTGCAACTTTATGACGAGCGTGGCTGGAAGCCGATCGTGGCGCCGGAGCTGGAATTCTTCCTGGTCCAGGTCAACAAGGACCCGGACTATCCCCTGGTGCCGCCGGTCGGCCGCTCGGGCCGGACGGAAAGCGGCCGGCAGGCCTTCGGCATCGACGCCGTCAACGAATTCGATCCCATTTTCGAGGACGTCTACGATTACTGCGAGGCGGCGGACATCGATATCGACACCCTGACCCACGAGGCCGGGGCGGCGCAGATCGAGATCAACTTCAACCACGGCGACGCGCTGGAACTGGCCGACCAGTCCTTCCTGTTCAAGCGCACGGTGCGCGAGGCGGCGATGCGCCATAACGTCTATGCCACCTTCATGGCCAAGCCCATGCAGAACGAGCCGGGCAGCGCCATGCACATCCATCAGTCGGTGGTGGACAAGGAAACCGGCCGCAACATCTTCGCCAACCCCGATGGCACCGACAGCGCCCTGTTCATGTCGTTCATCGCCGGGTTGCAGAAGTTCCTGCCGTCGGCGATGCCGTTGCTGGCGCCCAACGTCAATTCCTATCGGCGGCTGGTGCAGGGATCGGACGCACCGATCAACGTCCACTGGGGGCGCGACAACCGCACCACCGGCTTCCGCGTCCCTCTGTCGCCGCCGGAGGCGCGGCGGGTGGAGAACCGCGTGGCCGGGGCCGACGCCAACCCCTACCTCGCCATCGCGGCGTCGCTGGCCTGTGGCTATATCGGCATGACCCAGGAGATGGAACCGACCGATCCCGTGAAGGGCAGCGCCCACCGTCTGGCCTTCACCCTGCCGCGGCACATCGGCGACGCGCTCAACAAATTCAACGCCTGCAAGCCCCTGCGCGAGGTTTTCGGCGAAAAGTTCGTCGCCGCCGTCACCTGGGTGAAGGAGGCGGAGTACGAGGCGTACCATCAGGTCATCAGTTCGTGGGAGCGGGAGAACCTGCTGCTGAACGTCTGATACGGGCGGCCGATCAGGCAAGCATTCAGGTGCCGCCGTATGACGCCGGCCGTCCACCGCGGGTTTCGGCATCGCTCCCCCTCCTGCATGGCCAGCGATATCGAGGCACCACACACTCCTTAGCGTGCAATTTATCTCTATTGGTATATTATGTAACGATACACAAGCTGGCCGCCGGACCCCCGGAAGGCTCCACTTCCACGCCAGATGGCTCCTCCTATGCTCCAAGGTTCCGCCAAGCCCGCTTCGCGATTCGGCCGCTTTCGCAGCCTGCGGACCCGGCTCTTGGGGGTGATCATCGTCTCCTTGGTGCTGCCGGTGGCGGGGGCGGTCTATTACCTCAACAAGAGCTTGGAAGCCCGGCTGGATGCGGCGCGGGAATTGGCCCAGGATATCACCGGCGATGGCGTTCGGCGTCAGGAGGACCTGATCCGTGAGGCACGCAACCTGTTGAGCGTGCTCTCCCTGGTGCCGACGCTGCGCCATCCCGACCGGGTCGATGACGAGGCGTGCGTCGGGATTCTCGGCTCGCTGCCCAAAAAC
>DASPMK010000177.1:0-2376 GCA_035627075.1 Azospirillaceae bacterium | reverse complement strand
TGCGGGGCGGCGGCGTAGCCGATGCGCAACGCCGGTGCGACTGCCTTGGACAGGGATGTGAGGTAAACCGTGCGTTCCGGCACCCGGGCCGCCAGCGGCAGCGGTGCGTGCTGGTGAAGAAAGGCGTAGAGCCCATCCTCGATGACCCAGGCGTCGTGGCGGACGAGAATGCGCGCGATCTCTTCGCGTCGCGCTTCCGGCATGGTGATGGTGGTCGGGTTGTGCACCGTGGGCATCAGATAGAGCACACGGCTGCGCCCTTCCGCGAGCGCGCGATCCAGCGCCGCCGGCACCAGCCCATGCTCATCCATCGAGAGCGGCTCGAGCCGGCGCTCGAGCAAGGCGGCGGCGTTTTTCAGGCCGGGATAGGTCAATTCCTCGCACAGCAGGGTGTCGCCGGGCCGGGTCAGTGCCGCCACCGAGGCGAAGATGCCGCTCTGGCCGCCAGTGTTCGGGATCACCCGTTCGGGGGCGACTTCGAAGCCGTCCCGCGCGATCCAGGAAGCGCCCACCGCTCGGGTGCGGGCGTCATGGGCGCCGCTGCCATAGGACATCAGACTGGCGAGGTCGGCGTGGCGGGCCACGGCCTCGAACGCCGCCGCCAATGCCGGGACGTCCAGCACCGCCGGGCGGTTCACCGACATGTCGATGGTCCCGTCGGCCTTCGGCTTGTGCGCCGGCAGCGGCTCGGCGGCAGGCGGCGGCGGGCGGACGAACGTACCTCGCCCGACCTCACCCGACACCAGTCCCTGACGCTCGGCCTCGCCATAAGCGCGGGCGATGGTGCCGATGGTGACCTTCAGCCGATAAGCCAGTTCACGGTGCGGCGGTAGCTTGGTGCCGTGGGCGATGCGGCCGGCGGCGATGTCCTCGGCAAGCGCGGCGACGATCGCCTTGTAGCGCGGGCCGGGGCGATTGGCGATGTTCTGAATCCAAAATGACATGGTGGCAATTATGTCATTGACGGCGGTTTCGGTCAAGTACACCGTGTCCTGAATCGGATTGAATGGGTCAATTCGACATTGGAAGGTTGCAATCATGGTTACCATTGCGATTACCCGGCTTCTGGTTCGGACCTGGCACGCGATCACTGGTCACGGAACTGCGAAAACGCCGAGCGAAATCGTCGGGATCATGGTCCGAGGTCGCAGTGCTGGCGACCGCCGCAGGATGGGGGGCGCCGACCGCCGCCCGGCCGTCGGCGAGCGTCGGTTTTCGTCCTTTCTGCTTTCCAGTGGAGGAAAGATATGTCGGCCCAGCTGAAGATCCTGCCGTTTCCGGCCGCCGATCAGGACGCGGCCCGTAATCTGCCCGCCAGCCGCTGCGGCAGATTCCTCCTTCACATCGTGTTGACAGTCGAAACCTGGTCACGTCGCCGCCACGAGCGGGCGATGCTGCGCGCGCTCGACGGCCGCCTGTTGAAGGACATCGGCGTGACCCCGTGCGAGGTGGAGCGCGAGGCGGCCAAGCCCTTCTGGGCTGACTAGCCGGATGTCCGGGCCGGTGACCGCGCCGGCCCGGCTTTCCCCGGTTCGCCTCATGGTCTAGTATCCCCCGCAACGGGGGCGGTTGATGCAAACAATGTCCGATCTGCCGGCGCGCAGGTCACCGGTGGTCGTGGCGATCCTGCTGCTGATGGCGGTTCTGGGGATGGCGCACCTCATCCTTGGTGTCCGCCAAAATCTACTGCCGTTGAACGGGCCTCTCACCAGTTTGAACGACCGCATCGTCGGCAATGACTTCCTGGGCTTTTACAGCGCTGCGATGGTGGTGTGGGATGGAGCTGCGCCGCAAATCTTCGACCGGCAGGTGTTCGCATCCTACCAGGCACGAATAGTCGGCGCTGACGTAGGCTTGCCTTGGGCGTATCCGCCGCCGTTCCTGTTGCTGCTGGCGCCTCTGGGGGCGCTGCCGTACCTGCCTGCACTGTATGTCTGGGCGGCAGGGGGGGCGGCCCTGTTCCTGACGCTCCTATGGCGTCTGAACGGCCGCTGGCTGCCTGCCATTGCCGCGCTGCCCGCGCTATCGATAGCCGTGATCACGGGTCAGAATGGGGCGTACACCGCCAGCCTGGTTGCTATGGGGCTGATGTTCTTGCCAACCCGCCCAATCCTTGCCGGCTGCGTTTTTGGGTTGCTCTGCTACAAGCCGCATTTGTCCATGGTCATTCCCTTCTGCCTGATGGGGGCCGGACAGTGGCGGACGCTTGCCGCACAGGTGATCATGGCAGCGGTGCTTTGCCTTGTGAGCGTGGCGGTCTTCGACTTCGATATCTGGCGAGGTTTTTTCGCCCACCTGCCGGAGCATCTCAGTTACGTGTCCGCAGGCATGATCCCGCTCGGCCGCTTGCCGACGACATTCGCCCTGGTGTTCAGC
>DASPMK010000176.1:0-7214 GCA_035627075.1 Azospirillaceae bacterium | reverse complement strand
ACTGGGGCCGTTGTCGCGTCAGGTGCAGCCCGACGTGGCGATCATCACCACGATCGAGCCGGCGCACATCGAATTCTTCTCCTCCGTCGAAGCCATCGCCGACGCCAAGGCCGAAATCTTCGAGGGCATGGGGCCGGGCGGCGTCGCGGTGCTGAACCGCGACAACCCGCAGTACGGCCGCCTGCTGGCCGCCGCGCGGACCAGGGGGCTGCCCCGCATCGTCACCTTCGGCGCCCATGACGAGGCCGACGCCCGCCTCGCCGATCTGGCGCTGCACGCCACCTGCTCGTCGGTCATCACGACCATCAAGGGCGAGCCGCTGCAATACACCTTGTCGCTGCCAGGCCGTCACTGGGCGATGAACAGCCTCGCCGTGTTGCTGGCGGTCGCTCAGAGCGGCGGCGATATGGCCGCCGCCGCCCGCGCCATGGCTCATATCAAGCCCCCCAAGGGGCGCGGCGTGCGCAAGCTCGTCCAGTCGGCGCGCGGCGCCTTCACCTTGATCGATGAAAGCTATAACGCCAGCCCCGTTTCCATGGAGGCGGCCCTCGCCGTTCTCGGCAAGGTCGATCCCGGTGCCGGTGGCCGGCGCATCGCCGTGCTGGGCGACATGCGCGAGCTGGGTTCCCAAGCCAATGCCTTCCACGAGGGCCTCGCGGCCCCGCTCCAGCGCCACGGCATCGATCTCGTCTTCTGCGCGGGTCCGCACATGCGGCGCCTGTTCGACACTCTGCCGGCGCGTCTCAAGGGCGGCCACGCCGAAACCGCCCAGGAACTGGCCCCCTGCGTCGTACAGGCCGTGAAGAGCGGCGACGTGGTGATGGTCAAAGGCTCGGCGGGCAGCCGCACCGCCCTCGTTGTCGAGGCGCTGGCGGCCATGGATCAGAAATCTACCGATCAACACCCGGCGGCGGTCGCCGCGGGCCGGAAGTGAGCGAGGCCGAAGCCCCATGCTGTACAACCTCCTCTTTCCGCTGGCCGACCAGTTCACCCCCTTCAACCTGTTCCGGTATCTCACCTTCCGGACGGGCGGGGCGATCATGACCGCGCTCGTCATCAGCTTCGTCATCGGCCCGCCCCTGATTGCGTGGCTGAAGAAGAAGCAGGGCGAAGGACAGCCGATCCGCAGCGACGGACCGGAAACCCATTTCAAGAAGAAGGGCACGCCCACCATGGGCGGCCTGATGATCCTGATCGCGGCGGTGGTCTCGACGGTGCTGTGGAGCGACATCCGCAACCCGTTCACCTGGATCATCCTGCTGGTGATGGTCGGCTTCGGCGCCATCGGCTTCGGCGACGACTACCTCAAGCTCACCAAGCGCAACCCCAAGGGCCTCAACAGCCGGCTCAAGATGGTGTGGTCGCTGGTGGTGGCGGCGGTGGCGGCGGTGCTGATCGTCGTGTCCTCCTCGCCGGAACACGCCACCGGCCTGACCATCCCGTTCTTCAAGGATGTGCTGATCCAGATGGGTTGGCTGTTCATCCCCTGGGCGATGCTGGTGATCGTCGGCGCCAGCCACGCGGTCAACCTGACGGACGGTCTGGACGGGCTGGCCATCGTGCCGGTGATGATCGCGGCGGCCTGCTTCGGCCTGATCGCCTATCTTGCCGGCAACGTCATCTTCTCCAACTACCTGCAAATCCATCACGTACCGGGGACCGGCGAACTGTCGGTGTTCTGCGGCGCGCTGGTCGGCGCGGGGCTGGGCTTCTTGTGGTTCAACGCGCCGCCGGCCATGGTGTTCATGGGCGACACCGGCTCGCTATCCATGGGGTCGGCGCTGGGCGCCGTGGCGGTGGCGGTCAAGCACGAACTGGTGCTGGCCATCATCGGCGGCCTGTTCGTGCTGGAAACGGTATCGGTGATCGTGCAGGTCACGTCCTACAAGCTGACGGGCAAGCGGGTGTTCCGCATGGCGCCGCTGCACCACCATTTCGAAAAGAAGGGATGGGCCGAGCCGACCGTGGTCATCCGCTTCTGGATCATCGCCGTCATCCTGGCGCTGGTCGGCATGTCCACCCTGAAGCTGCGTTGAGGGAGGACGGCCGGTGATCGATCTCTCCTTCCTCAAGGACCGGGCCATCGCCGTGATGGGCCTGGGCAAGTCGGGGCTGCCGACGGCGCAGGCTTTGGCCGCCGCCGGCGCCCGCGTGCTTGCCTGGGACGACGGCGCCAAGGCCCGCGAGGAAGCGGAATCCGCCGGCTTGCCCCTGACCAACCTGCACGAGGCGGACCTGACCGGCATCCGGACGCTGGTGCTGTCCCCCGGCATCCCGCACCTCCACCCCAAACCGAATCCGGTGGCGGCCCGCGCCCGTGCGGCCGGCATCGAGATCATCGGCGATATCGAACTTCTGCTGCGCGCCCAGCCGAACGCGCGCACGGTCGGCATCACCGGCACCAACGGCAAGTCCACCACCACCACCCTGATCGCCCACATCCTGAAGGGTGCGGGGCTGGCGGTGGAGGTCGGCGGCAACCTGGGCCAGCCGGTGCTGACCTTCGCCCCGTTCGGGCATGATGGCGTCTACGTCATCGAGATGTCGTCCTACGCGCTGGAGCGCACGCCCTCGGCCGCATTCGACGCGGCGATCTTGTTGAACATCACGCCCGACCACCTGGACCGCCACGGCGGGATGGACGGCTACATCGCCGCCAAGCGCAATATTTTCCAGAACCAGCGGCCGGACCAGGCCGCCGTCATCGCCATCGACGACGAGCACACCCGCCGCATCCACGACGAACTGGCGGCCGGGGGCGGCCGGCGCGTCGTCCCGATTTCGGCCGGGCACAAGGTTGCGGGCGGCGTCTTCGTGACCGGCGGCATGCTGGTGGACGACACCGACGGCACCGGCGCCATCGAGCTGGACCTGTCCACGGTCAAGACCCTGCCGGGCATCCATAATGCCCAGAACGCCGCCGCCGCCTACACCGCCGCCCGCGCGCTCGGCGTGGCGCCGACGGAGATCATCCGCCACATCCGCACCTTCCCCGGCCTGGCCCACCGCCAGCAACTGGTGGCCGAGATCGGCGGCGTGCGCTACGTGAACGACAGCAAGGCCACCAACGCCGACGCCACCGAAAAGGCGCTGGTCTGCTACGACGCCATCTATTGGATTCTCGGCGGCCAAGCCAAGGAAACCGGCCTCGCCGGCCTGGAGCGTTACGCATCCCGCGTCCGCCACGCCTTCCTGATCGGCGAGGCGACCGAGCGTTTCGCCCCGTGGCTCGACGCCAACAACGTACCCCACACCCGTTGCGGCGACCTTGCCCGCGCCGTGCCGGCCGCCCATGCGCTTGCCCGGCGCGAAGCCGTCAAGGGAGCGGCGGTGCTGCTGTCGCCGGCCTGCGCCTCGTGGGACCAGTACGCCAATTTCGAGAAACGGGGCGAGCACTTCGCCGATCTCGTCACGTCCCTGGAGGCCGCGCCATGAGCCTGACCTTCGACCGCACCGACACCTCGATCTTCGGCCGCTGGTGGTGGACCGTCGACCGTCTGCTGCTGGCGGCACTGGTGTTGCTGATGGCGGTGGGCGTCGTCCTCATCATGGCGGCAAGCCCGGCGGTGGCCGACCGCATCGGTCTCGACAACTATCACTTCGTCCAGCGCCACATCGTCATGCTGGCGCCGTCGCTCCTTATTACGGTGGCGGTATCGCTGCTGCCGTCGCGCAAGGTGCGGTATCTGGCATTCGGCGTCTTCCTGATCACCATCGCCATGCTGGTGCTGGTGCCCTTCGTCGGTGTCGAGATCAAGGGCGCGCGGCGCTGGCTTCACCTGCCCGGCATGTCGATCCAGCCGTCGGAGTTCCTGAAGCCCTCCTTCGCCATCGTCACCGCCTGGCTGTTCGCCCAATGGCGCACGTCGGAAACGTATTTCCCCGGCAATCTCATCGCCATGGCGCTGTACGGCCTGTGCGCCGGCCTTCTGCTGCTGCAACCCGACCTGGGGCAGACCTTCGTGCTCACCGCGGTGTGGTTCAGCCAGTTCTTCCTGGCCGGTCTCAACATCATGCTGGTGGCGGGTCTGGCGGTGGCGGGCATGGCGGGGCTGGTGGGCGCCTATTTCGTCTTCCCGCACGTCACCAGCCGCATCGACCGCTTCCTTGACCCGAACGCCGGCGACAATTATCAGGTCACCCGCTCGCTGGAGGCCTTCGCCAACGGTGGCTTTCTCGGCACCGGCCCCGGCCAGGGCACGGTGAAGATGTACCTGCCGGATGCCCACGCCGACTTCGTGTTCTCGGTGGCGGGGGAGGAGTTCGGCCTCGTCGTCTGCGTACTCATCGTGGCGCTCTATGGTTTCATCGTGCTGCGCGGCTTCAAACGCGTCAGCGAGGAATCGAGCCTGTTCGCGGTCCTGGCGGTCAGCGGCCTGCTGATCCAGTTCGGGCTTCAGTCCCTCATCAACATGGGGTCGTCCCTGCACCTGATGCCGACCAAGGGCATGACCCTGCCGTTTCTCAGCTATGGCGGCTCGTCGCTGCTGGCCTTGGGGTATGGCATGGGCATGGTGCTGGCGCTGACCCGCAAGCGCTTCGGCAACGCGGAAACCTGAGGGGAGACGGGGAATGACCGCGACCAAGGACAAGACCATCGTACTGGCGGCCGGCGGCACCGGCGGCCACATGTTCCCGGCCGAAGCCCTGGCGCGCGAGCTTCTGGCGCGCGGCTGGACCGTGAACCTCGTCACCGACAAGCGCGGCGGCGCCTTCGGCGACACCCTGCCCGAGGTCGCCGTTCACCGCATCCGCGCCGCCACGCTCGGCTCCGGTCTGATGGGCAAGGTCCGCACGGCGGTCGAGCTGTTTTTCGGCACCTTCCAGGCCCGTGCTCTGCTGAAACGGCTGAAGCCAACGGCGGTGGTCGGCTTCGGCGGTTATCCCTCGGTCCCGACCGTCTTCGCCGCCGGCCGCGCCGGCATCCCCGTGGTGCTGCATGAGCAGAACGCCATCCTCGGCCGTGCCAACCGCATGCTGTCGGGCGTCGCGGCGCGCATCGCCACTTCCTTTCCTTCCGTGGCGGGAGTGAAGGAGGCGGACCGGGCCAAGCTGGCTTTCACCGGCAACCCGGTCCGCCCCCACATCGCCGCGGTCCGCGAAGTCCCCTATCCCGCCTATCCCTTCGACGGCCCGCTCTATCTCATGGTCATGGGCGGCAGCCAGGGCGCGCGCATCTTCTCCCAGGTGATACCGCAAGCGCTGGCCCTGATTCCCGAGCACCTGCGCCGCCGCATCCGCCTGTCGCAGCAGTGCCGGGCGGAAGACCTGGACCTCGCCCGTCAGGGGCTGACCGAGGCCGGCGTGGTGGAGCCCGACCTGTCCAGCTTCTTCACCGACGTGCCGCAACGGCTGGCCGACTGCCATCTCGCCGTCTGCCGCGCCGGCGCCTCGACGGTGGCCGAGCTGTCGGCGGTGGGGCGGCCGGCGATCCTGGTGCCCTACCCCTTCGCCATGGACGACCACCAGACCGCCAACGCCGAAGCCGTGTCCGAGGCCGGCGCCGCGTGGCTGATTCCGCAACCGGCCTTCACGCCGCAGGCGCTGGCCGCGCGGCTCGAAGCCCTGTTGACCCTGCCCGAAAGCCTGGAACGCGCGGCGGGCGCCGCCCGCGCCTGGGGCCGGGTGGACGCGGCGGCCCGCTTGGCCGACGCGGTGGAAAGCCTGATCGGCGTCGGCGGCAACGGCGCCAACGGAAATCACCATCACGCCGTGGAGGCTGCGGAATGAGGGCCCTTCCCCTCAACATCGGGACGATCCATTTCGTCGGCATCGGCGGCATCGGCATGTCCGGCATCGCCGAGGTGTTGAAGAACCTGGGCTACACCGTCCAGGGCTCGGATATCGCCGAAAGCGCCAACGTCAAGCGTCTGCGGACCCTGGGCATCCCCGTCGCCATCGGCCACGCCGGCGAAAACCTCGGTTCGGCCGCCGTGGTCGTGATCTCGTCCGCCGTCAAGCGCGACAACCCGGAGGTCGTGGCCGCCCGCGCCGCCATGATCCCGGTGGTGCGCCGCGCCGAGATGCTGGGCGAGCTGATGCGGCTGAGGTGGTCGATCGCCATCGGCGGCACCCACGGCAAGACCACCACCACCTCGATGGTCGGCCACATGCTGGAGCAGGCCGGGGCCGATCCCACCGTCATCAACGGCGGCATCATCAACGCCTACGGCTCCAACACCCGGCTCGGCACCGGCGACTGGATGGTGGTGGAGGCCGACGAGTCCGACGGCACCTTCACCAAGCTGCCGGCCACCATCGCCGTGGTCACCAACATCGACCCCGAGCACCTGGACCATTACGGCACTTTCGACAACGTCCGCCACGCCTTCGACCAGTTCGTCGACAACATCCCGTTCTACGGCTTCGCCGCCCTGTGCATCGACCACCCCGAGGTCCAGGCGATGATCCCGCGCGTGTCCGACCGCCGTATCGTCACCTACGGCTTCTCGCCGCAGGCCGACGTGCGCGCCGTCAACGTCCAGCTCGGCACCGACGGGGGGCGCTACGATGTGGTCTTCTCCGATCGGGTGATGGGCGAGCCGCGCACCATCGAGGGGCTGTATCTGCCGATGTTCGGCCGCCACAACGTCCAGAACTCGCTGGCCGCCATCGCGGTGGGCAACGAGATGGGCATGGACGACGCGGTGATCCGCGCCGGCCTGTCGTCGTTCCAGGGCGTGAAGCGCCGCTTCACCCGCACCGGCGCCTCCAACGGCATCACGGTGATCGACGACTACGGCCACCATCCCGTGGAAATCCAAGCCGTGCTGAAGGCGGCACGCACCGCCACGGCGGACGGCCGCACCATCGCCGTGGTCCAGCCGCACCGCTACAGCCGCCTGCACAGCCTGTTCGAGGACTTCTGCACCTGCTTCAACGACGCCGACGTGGTGATCGTCGCCGACGTCTACGCCGCCGGTGAGCAACCCCTCGACGGTGTCAGCCGCGACACGCTGGTCGAGGGCCTGCGCCTGCGCGGCCATAAGCAGGTGATCGCGCTGGAAAGCCCGGACCAGCTCGCCTCGCTGGTGCGCGACGTGGCGCGCCCCGGCGATTTCGTGATCTGCCTGGGCGCCGGCACCATCACCAACTGGGCCCACGCGCTGCCCGCCGAACTTGATCGCCTGCTCGGCATCGAGCGGCAGGGCTGAGGACGGGGGCTTGAGGCCGTGACCATGATGATGACCGACAGGACCCTGACGACGAACGCA
>DASPMK010000175.1:0-5941 GCA_035627075.1 Azospirillaceae bacterium | reverse complement strand
GTGATGACACCCTGGCCGGCGGAGCCGGGGTGGACGCGGCGGTGTTCGAGCGGGCGCGGCGGGAGTACCGTTTCACCCGGCTGGCGGACGGAGCGCTCCTGGTCTACGGCCCGAGCGGTACCGACCGGCTGTCCGGTGTCGAGCGCCTGCGGTTCCCGGATGGCGAGGTGACAGCCACCGGTATACTCGCGGTGAAGCGTTAGTCGGTGCTCAGGCCATTGACATTGATGGCCTTTCTCTCGATAGTCTGCGTTTTTCCGGCCGCCGGGGGGTCCCGCGGGGCGGAAAAGACGAAGGTTGGCTTTGTGAACTCACTTGAGGACCCTTGGGGGTGAAGTCGTGATTTCTGTTGTCATGCCCACCTACGCCCGCGCGGACGTCGTCTTCGAAAAGGGCGAGGGGCCGTATCTTTTCGATACCTCGGGCCGCCGCTATCTGGATTTCCATACGGGCGTGGCGGTGAATGCCCTGGGGCATGCCCATCCGCACCTTGTCAAGGCGCTGACCGAGCAGGCGCGGAAGGTTTGGCATACTTCCAACCTGTTCCGCGTGGTGGGTCAGGAGACGCTGGCCAAGCGTCTGGTGGAGCGCTCGTTCGCCGATACCGTGTTCTTCGCCAACTCGGGCGCCGAGGCATGGGAATGCGGCGCGAAGATCATCCGCCGGCATTTCTATGAGAAGGGTGAGCCGCAGCGCACCCGAATCATTACCGCCCAACAGGGATTCCATGGCCGCACGCTGGCGGCCATCTCGTCCACCAGACAGGACAAGCTCATAAAGGGCTTCGCGCCGCTGGTGGAGGGATTCGACGTGGTGCCGTTCGGCAATCTGAACGAATTGCGCGCCGCCATCACGCCTGAGACCGCCGCTATCTGCGTCGAGCCGGTGCAGGGCGAGGGTGGCATCCGCACGGTCACGGTCGAGTACCTGAAGGCGTTGCGCGCCACCGCCGACGAGTTCGGCCTGTTGTTGTATTTCGATGAAATTCAGACCGGTATCGGCCGCACCGGCAAACTGTTCGCCCACGAATGGGCCGGTGTGGCGCCGGATGTGATGTGCCTGGCCAAGGGGCTGGGCGGCGGCTTCCCCGTCGGCGCGTGCCTCGCCACCGAAAAGGCGGCATCGGGCATGACCGCCGGCACCCATGGCTCCACTTTCGGCGGCAATCCGCTCGCCATGGCCGTGGCCAATGCCGTGCTCGACGTGGTGACGGCGCCGGGCTTCCTCGACGGCGTCAACCGCATCGCCGCCGTCCTGTGGGAGAAGCTGGGCATCCTGGTGGAGCGGCATCCGTCGGTTTTCACCGAAAGGCGCGGCCAGGGACTGATGCTGGGCCTGAAGTGCCAGCCGACCAACACCGAGGTCATCGACGCCCTGCGCCGGAACGGCCTGTTGACCGTCGGCGCCGGCGACAACGTGGTGCGGCTCTTGCCGTCGCTCATCATCGGCGAGGCCGAGGTGGACGAGGCGATGGCCATTCTCGACCGCACGGCGGTGGCGCTGGGTGCGGTGGGAGGACGGTCATGAGCGGCGTTCCACGGCATTTTCTCGACATCCGGGATTTCGACCCGGGTACGCTGAAGGCCATTCTGAGGCGGGCGCGCGATATGAAGGGCGACGGTTCCGGCCGGCGGCCGCTGCTTGCCGGCCGCACGCTGGCGATGATCTTCGAAAAGCCCTCCACCCGCACCCGCGTCTCGTTCGAGGTGGGGATGAAGCAGTTGGGCGGCGAGGTGGTGCATCTGTCGTCCAATGAGATGCAACTGGGCCGCGGTGAAACCATCGCCGACACGGCGCGGGTGTTGTCGCGCTATGTCGACGTGATCATGCTGCGTACGCATGGCGAGGAAAAGCTGCACGAGTTGGCGAAATACGCCACCGTGCCGGTGGTCAACGGCCTGACCGACCGCTCGCATCCCTGCCAGATCATGGCCGACATCCTGACGTTCGAGGAGCATCGCGGCTCCATCGCCGGCAAGGTGGTGGCATGGTCGGGCGACGGCAACAACGTCGCCCAGAGCTTTATCCAGGCGGCGGCGCGCTTCGGCTTCGAGTTGCGGCTGGCCTGCCCCGAGCCGTACCGGCCGCCGGTCGAGATCCTGGCCTGGGCCGAAAGCGAGGGGGGGCGCGTCACCCTGGTGGACACGCCGCAGACAGCGGTTCGGGGGGCCGATCTGGTCGTCACCGACACCTGGGTGTCGATGAACCAGGGCGACTCCGGCAAGCATTGCGACCTGTTCGAGCCGTACCGGGTGGACGAGGCGCTGATGGCGCTCGCCAAGCCCGGCGCCCTGTTCATGCACTGCCTGCCCGCCCATCGCGGCGAGGAGGTGACGGACCCTGTCATCGACGGGCCGAATTCGGTGGTGTGGGACGAGGCGGAAAACCGGATGCACGTGCAGAAGGCCATTCTCTGCTGGTGCCTGGGCGTCTGAATTCCCATGTAACTGCCCTTGCCCCGGCGGCCGGGGCAGGGCAGGGACTCCAAGGAATCAGCAATCGGATCATTGGTCATGACTTCTTCTCAATCCGCCGCCGTCCGCGCGGTGGACGACGATCAGGTGCAGCCGTTCCAACTGGAGCAGTCGCGGCTGCGCGGGCGGCTGGTGCGACTGGGCGGCGCGCTTGAGGAAATCCTCGCTCGCCATGCCTATCCCGAGCCGGTGGCCGAGCTTCTCGCCCAGACGCTCGGCATCGCCGTCACCCTGGCGGCGGCGCTGAAGTACGAGGGTGTCTTCACGCTCCAGACCAAGGGCGACGGCCCGGTGAAGATGATGGTCGCCGACGTCACCAGCGACGCGGCCGGCGAGCGGGCGCTGCGCGGCTATGCCCAATACGACGACGACGCCCTGGCCGCCCTGCCGGCGGAGCGCACCGGCGTGGCCGACCTGCTGGGCACGGGCTATCTGGCGTTCACCGTCGACCAGGGCGAGCACACCGAGCGTTATCAGGGCATCGTCGAACTTCAGGGCGCCGACATGGCGGAGTGCGTGCAGCACTATTTCCGCCAGTCGGAACAGTTGGAAACCGGCATCAAGGTGGCGGTGGGCCGTTCGGACGGCCGCTGGCGCGCCGGTGCCTTGATGCTCCAGCGCATGCCCGAGGAGGGCGGCGAGGAAATGGCGGCTCCGCGCGCCAGCGACAACGAGGACGACTGGCGTCACGCCATGGTCTTGATGGCCACGCTGACGGAAGCCGAGATGGTGGACCCGGCGTTGCCGGCCAACGACCTGCTCTATCGCCTGTTCCACGAGGGGGGCGTGCGGGTCTATGAGCCGCATGCCGTGCATGACGGCTGCCGCTGCTCGCGCGAGCGGGTGGAGAACGTGCTGCGCTCGCTGCCGGCCGACGAAATGGACGACCTGAAGGTGGACGGCAAGGTCCAGGTATCCTGCCAGTTCTGCAATCGCCATTACGAATTCGATGACAACCAACTGGCGGCCCTACACCACTCTTGATGCGACGCGAAAGGGGGCCTAAATCCCCTTCCGTCGTTCCGATCGAGGGAGGTAATCCATGTTGTCGCCGTCTCGCGCCTTGCGCGCCGCCGTGGTTCTGCTGGCCGCCGGGGCGGCGCTCGGCGGATGCGTGCAGAAAGCGGTCGAACCACCGCCGCCGCTCACTTTCACCCAGCACGGTACGGTGTCGCTGGACGTGGCGCAGGTGATGGTCGTGCCCGAATACCAGCCGCGCATGACGCCCCCCAATGTCGAGCACCTGTCGCCGATGCCCCCGACCGACGCGGTGGGGCGCTGGGCGTCCGATCGCTTCCGCGCGGCCGGGCGGTCGGGCGTGCTGCGGGTGATCGTCAAGGACGCCTCCATCAAGGAGGTGCAACTGCCGCGCACCCAGGGGCTCAGCGGGTTCTTCACCAAGGATCAGGCGTGGCGTTACGACGGCCGCCTGGAAGTGGAACTGGTCGCTCAGCAGCCTGACCGCAACAGCTTCCAGGGATATGCCAGCGCCATCGTCAGCCGCTCGGTCACCGTGCCGGAGGATATCTCGATCGCCGAGCGCGAGCGCATTTGGCTCAACCTTACCCGCCAGATGATGGACGACCTGAACGCCCGATTCGAGGATGGCATCCGCACCAACCTGACGCCGATCGTTTTGTACTGAGCCTGAGCAACATCCTCACGCGGCGGGCGGTTCTCCGGTTGCGATCGGATCGTCCGCCGTCTTCTCCAATTGATATAAATCAATTCCGCGAATTGCGCGAGCGCGGAGCGGATTTGCAGAAATTTGGTATTAACAACTTTCCTACTACGGTTACCATTCGATCAAAGGGTGAGTGGCGTCTCAACCGGCCTACCGAGGCGCCCGGCATGGGGTAGTGGGGGACATTATGGCAGCTGGCAGCCTGGCTGGGCGGTTCAAGATCGGCACGCGAATCTATTCGGGCTTCGCCGTGGTCTTGGCGTTGTTGTGCGTGGTGGCGATTCTGGCGGTACTCAATCTGAGAGGCGGCACGGTTCGCCTGGACGATTACGCCAAGGTGGCCGCCTCGACGGTCGGTGTCACGGAGATCGTGACCAACGTCGCCGACATGCGTCTCAAGATGCGCGTCTTTCTCGACAACAACGACGCGAAGGCGTTGGTCGACGCCAAGGCGCGCCGCGACGAGATCATGGCCGACCTCAAGCGCCTGGACGATGAGATCGAGGCTCCCGGCGTGCGCCAGAATCTCGCGCGCATGAAGGAACTGGCCACTATCTACGGCACCAACATGGACAAGGCCGAGGGGTTGGTGGCGGAGAAGGAGAAGCTGTTCTTCACCGACCTCGTCGGCATCGGCACCAAGGTGATCACCGGCCTTGCCGATGTGGTCCGCCAAGCCAACGCCGACGGCGAGTTCGAGGCCGCCAGCCGCGCCGGTCTGGCGCAGAACGCCTATACGCTGGGCCGTTATTGGGTGGCGCGTTTCATCGACCGGGCCGACCAGAAATTCGCCGACAGCGCCAATGAGAATTTTGACCTGTCGCGCAAGCTGATGGCCGAGACGCTGCCGTTGGCCAAGTCGCCGAAAACGCGCGAGGTGCTCGCCGAAACCATTCAACTGGCGCCGCGCTACCAGGAGATCCTGGTTCTGGCGCAGCGCAAGACGATGGAACTTCAAGACCACGTCGAAAAAGGACTTTCCCTGCAAGCCGCCGAGTTCGCCGACGTGGCCGAAACCGCCAATGTCGAGCAGACCAAGTATCTGGAAAGCGTCCTGGCCGAAGCCGACGAGGCTTCCTCGCGCGCCGAGGGGCTGGTGAAAGTCCTGTCGATCGGTGCCCTGGCGCTCGGCGTCTTCTTCGCCTGGATGGTGGCGCGCAGCATCGCCGTGCCGGTGCGCGAGATGACCGACACCATGACCGGCCTTGCCCACGGCAATCTGGACCTGACCATCCCGGCGCTCGCCAACAAGGACGAGATCGGCGAGATGGCCAAGGCGGTCGAGGTGTTCAAGGATAACGCCATCGAGAAAAAGCGGATGGACGAGGCGGAGAAGGCCCGCCTCGAAGAGGAGCGCCGTCAGGAAGAGGCCCAGCGCAAGCGCGAAGCCGCCATGGGCCAGGAGATCGCCACCCTGATCGAGGCGGTGTCCAAGGGCGATCTGTCGCGTCGCCTCGACCTGAGCGACAAGGAAGGTTTCTATCGCTCGCTGTCTGAAGGCATCAACCGTCTCACCGACACCGTGGCCGACGTCATCGCCGACCTGGGCGTGGTTCTGGGGGCGTTGGCCGAAGGTGACCTGACCAAGCGGGTGGCCAAGGACTATCAGGGGGCGTTCGAGAGGCTCAAGAACGACGTTAACGCCACCGCGTCCAAGCTGGCGGAGATCGTCGGCAACATCCGTGGCTCCGCCGAGGCCATCGCGGCGGCGGCGGGCGAGGTGTCGGCCGGTTCGTCGGATCTCGCCGACCGCACCGAGCAGCAGGCTTCCTCGCTGGAGGAA
>DASPMK010000174.1:0-10600 GCA_035627075.1 Azospirillaceae bacterium | reverse complement strand
GGCGTTGATCTTGCCGCGCAGGTCGGCCAGTTCCGCACGGGCTTTCTGCAACGAGGGGTGCAGCGGGCCGAACACAGTGGCCAACTCCGACTCCCGCGCCTTGGCCTGGGCTTCCAGTTCGGTCAGGTTGGCGATGTTGATGGAGGAGACGACCTCGGCCAGGGCGGCGGCGTTCTCGGCCCCCCGCGCCGATTGCAGGAGCGGCAGCTTGGCCTCCGCCCGTGCCCGGTTGGCACGGACCTGGGCCAGTTGGCCGATAAGGTCGACCAAACGCTGGCTCTCGATGGTGCCCTTGCCGGTTTCCAGCAGCCCCGCCTGCTCGCGGAAACTCTGCTCCGAGGTGATGGCCTCCTCCAGTTGCCGGCGCACGTCGGCGAGATGGGTGCCGAGGAAGTCCTTGGCGGCGGTCATCTGCTCGGCCGTCAGGGCGCGGCGCTGGTCGATGTAGCTCCGCGCGACGGCGTTGGCGAGATCGGCCGCGAGCGTCGGCGACGGCGCCTGCGCTTCGACGCGGATGGTGTTGGACCGTCCATCGTTGAAGGCGTCGACATGCTCGCGCACCGTCTCATAGGACGGCGCGTTCCTGCCGTCACCGCCCAGGGCGAGACCTAAGCCCTCGCGCAACGGGGCGAGCGGCCCGGCGGCCGGCGACGGACCCTCCAGGGCTTCTTGCGTCAGACCGACCCGGCCGACCGCTTCGGTCACCACCGGATGGGACAGCACCATATCGACCTCGCTGCGCAGATCTTGGGACAGCGGTATATCGGCACCGCCATCCTGGGAGTCGGGCAGCGAAACCACCACGCGGGGGTCGAACAGCAAAGCGGCTTCCGCCGTGTAGGTCTGGGTGCGGAGTTGGCTTGTCGCCGCGGCCACGCTGGCGCCGACCAGGACCGCTCCCAGCAGGAACCAGCGGTTCCGCCGGACGAAGCGAAGAGTTTCGGCCAGGTTCACGCGGTCGGGATCGCGCCGAACGGCGCTCGATCGGCTGGTCATGGCGGGCTCTGGAATAATAGTGGCTGATGGCGCGACTCTGCGCGGCACACGGCTGGGAATCAACGGAGGGGTATAAGCAATACGAAATCGTCCGCGCTTTTTGCCGAATGAATAGACTGAGCTTCATTTATATCGTTAGAGGTATTGCAAAAAAGAGGCCGGTCGGAGTAATACCGACCGGCCCGAAGGTCGAGGAGAGTTCTGTATCGACTACGCCGCCAATGTGTAGGCGATCTGTTTCACGGCGAAGTCGGAACTGTCACTGGCGGACGCCAGCGGGTTGGCGTAAGCGGCCGCCGAAATCACCAGCTTCTTGGCGTCTTGCGCCGGGTTGATGGCGTACTCGAAGACGTTGTTGCCCATGGCCTTGCCGGCGGCCGGGTTGAGGCTGCCGGAACCGACGAGGCTGCCGTCCGCCCCGAACGCCTGCCACTGGCCGACTTCCGCCTGACCTGAGGTACCGTCCCTCAGGAACTGACGGCTCAAGCCGATAGTCATCTTGTCGATGGCGCTGGGGAACACGAAGGACAGCTTTTCGCTGTCGTTGGCCTTGCCGTCGCCGTTACGGTCCATGGCACTGATGTCGATCTGGTTGTTGTTGCGGCCACCGGCGATGCCCAGGCCATCGGCGCTGGAGATAACCGTGCCGCCCCGGCCGAACCAATCCAGCGCCTGGACGCCCAGTTCGCCCCACTTCTGGCTGCCGGCGGTGCCGGAGACGGCGGTGGCGGCCCCGACGGTCTTGGTGATCGGGGTGGTGGTGACCGGCGTGACCACGATGCCGTTGATCTGCGGGTTGTCCACCGAGGCCGAGAAATCGAGGTTGAGCTTGCCGTCGCTCACCGTCACCGGAGCGGTAACCTCATAAGCGGCATCCGCCCCCGCCTTGGTAACGACGTTGAGGTCGTCAACCACCGTCCGGCCTTCCGCCATCACGTCGAAGACGCGCTGGCCGGCGGCCTTGAACGCCAGTTCGGCGAACTGGAGCTTGACATTGTAGGTGCCGTTGGCGACCGGAATATCGTAGCCGAAATTGCCCCAGCGCTCGGTCTGGTACAGGCCGTCGTCGGTGGTGCCGGCGATGGCGTCGGTAACGCTGTTGGTGCTGCCGCCGGTGAAGAAGGTATCGGCCTTGTAGACGGTGCCATCGGCCGCCGTGTAGCCCGAACCGCCGGCGTCGATGGCGATGACCCCGGTGATGGGTGTAGGCGTCGGCGTCGGGGTGGGCGCCGGATCGGGGGGGGGCGTGGTGCCGCCGGTGGTTGTGCCGTTCCTGATCTCCAGGATCAGCGGACGGTCGGGCAGACTCAGGCTGGCCTGCTGGACGTTGCTCAGCGTCTGGATCGCCGAGGTGCCGTTCATCGGGTCGTAGACCTTGATCGACGACGCGGTCTTGGCGAGGTCCAGGGTGACCGGCGCGTTGGCCACCGAGACGGCGCGGTCGTTCTGGTAATCCCAGCCGCGGGCGTCGTTCCACAGCACGAGGTAGAAGGTGCCGTCACGCTTTTGCAGCAGGAGATCCTCACTGGTCGAGGGCATCCCTTTGATGTCGTAGTCCAGCGTGCCCGGCGTGAACGCCGCACCCTCGTCCTTCAGCAGTTGGACCATGTTGTGGATGCCGACGGCGGCGGGTTTCGGCGTGCCGTCGTACTTGAACAAGCCGAAGTTCTGCTCGCGGTCGCCCGACGACGGGTTTGGCACCATGTCGGCCAGTTCGTACATGAGGGTGCGGTCGAAGCCGCCCTCGTAGTGCTCCAGCAGGAAGCGGTTCATGTACTTGCCGTGAACATCGTATGGCAGGCCCAGATTGTACTCGTTGACGCCCTGGGCGTTGTGATAGCCGCCCTCGGTGGCGATCACCGGCTTGCCCGGAGTGATCAGCCAGGACTCGCGGGCGTGCTGCAGCGTCGTCTTGCCCGGCGGGTCGCCCCAGCTGTAGTAGGTGTGGACGTTGCCAACGTCGGCGCTGGCCGACAGGTCGCCGAGCTGCGCGCCGTTGGACGGGTAGGCCAGCGTGGCCTGGAGGACCGGGATGTTGGCGAGTGTCGGGTCGGCGTTCACCTTGGCGAACAGATCGCGCATGTAGGCGCGGGTGCCGTTGGGATAGCCCGAGCCGGCGTAGTTCACCGGGAAGATATCGACCTCGTTCGGCCCCTCGATGTGGTCGGCGTACCCCGCGCGGACCTTGATCGCCGCCAATTGGCTGTCGATCGAGCCCAGGTTGGTCGGCTGCATCACCCAGCTGAACTTGTAGCCGGCCTTGCCCAGCGTATCCATCTTGGACTGCTGGTCGCCGTTGATGATCGGGGCGTAGTCGCGCAGGTGCCGTACGCCGAGATAACCCAGCATGTTCTGGACCTTGGCGAAATCGCCGTACACCGTGTCGGTGTAGTGAATATGGACGTTGACGCCGATGGAGTCGATGAAGTCGTCGGCCGACTTGGCGACCTTGTCGCCCGGACGCTCCCCGGCGGTGCCGGTGACAACCATCCGGTCGAGTTGCAGCCCGGTGCCCTCGCCCCACAGGTTCAAGGTCTTGGTCCCGGCGGTGGCGACGTTGATGCGGGCGACGTACCCCGGCTCCTCGCCGTTGGTCAGCCATTGGCTGGCAATGCCGGCGTTGGTGATGCCGGTGGCGGAGCCTTGGGCTTGGCCATCCAGGCCGATCTGCACCCCGGCCTCGCCGAAGACGCTTTGCGTCTTCTTGCCGGCGACCCAGACGTAGTAGGTACCGGGCTGGGCGAAGTTGACCGTGTAGTCGAGGCGCGGTGCATAGCTCGACAGCGCGCCGCTTACGAGGCCCGTGGAGCTGACCGCCTTGCCGCCCGAAGCAGTCGCGTCATTCACGCTCTGCCAGGCGCTGCCCGTACCGCCGGCGCTTGAGGTAAAACCCTCCGCCTCCAGGGAAAGCGCAGAATTGAGGCTGACAGTGGGAGTGGCCATGACAATTTCCAGACTTGTTTTCGAAGCAAGCGACAGACCTCCGCTCACCACCAAGGCGCCTGCGATCGCGGGAATTTTGATGGCGTCGGCGAGTTGCATGGTATTGCCCGAAAAATTAAGCAAAAGTTTAGCTATTTTATTGTCACAAAGGCGGCCACAAAATGTCTCGGGACTAAGGTAAGGGAAGCCGCTTTGACCTTTTGACTGTTCGCAACCAAAAAGCGATTTTTACCCACTTCGGCAAGGCGACGGTCCCCCCCATTCCTTGGTTCGCCTTGGCACGTCGTGCCCCTGTTTTCCCGGCCCCGCCGCCGACAAACGGAACCATGCGACGTCTTTGCTGCACTGCGGTATCGCGACAGCCGGCCACCATGGCATCCCGCACTCGGTTTCCGGCCGTTTGACCTATTCCAGCGGAATAAACCCCAGAAGACTTGGCAATGCCTCTCATTGCACTACGCCCTCAGGCCGCGTTGACCTTCAACGACCTTTCCATTTATCTCCGTTTCACGAAATATCGTGGAGGGTCACTTCATGAAAATTGGCGGGCGCGATCTGAAAACAATCATCGGGGCTCTGCTTCAAAAGCAGCACTACATCGCCGCGACGAACATGTTCTTCGTCTATAAAGACCCGATGGATGCCTACGCCCGGTATCTTTTCCATTCAGGAGACTACCCCACCACTGTCGATGTGACTACGCCGATCGGGGGTTCCCCAGCCACCTTGTATTCCCACCACGATATCCTGACGGTAAACGAAATTTTCTGCCGCCAGGACTATAAGGCGGATCGCGACGACAAGGTAATCGTCGACTTCGGCTCCAACATCGGCATCTCGGCGCTGTACTTCCTGACGCGCGCCACCGACTCCTTCACCTATCTGTTCGAACCGGTGCCTCAGAACGTCGAGCGGCTGCGCGGAAATCTGGCGCCGTTCCAGGACCGCTACGCCCTGCAACCCGTCGCGGTGGGCCTCCAGGACGGCACAGCCGAGTTCGGTTTCGAGGAAACCGGCCGCTACGGCGGTCTTGGCCTCCAGACCGGCCACTACATGACGGTGGAGTGCGTGGAGGCCAACCGGGTCCTGCGCGAGGTGATCGCCCGGCATGGCGCCATCGACATCCTGAAGATCGACATCGAGAGCCTGGAGCGGGAAATCACCGAAGCCATCGCCCCCGACATACTGCCCCTCATCCGCAAAATCTACGTCGAGCTGAACTTCGGCGACAACCCGTTGGCCAAAACCCATACCTGCCGCCAGTACGGCGGCATCGCCCAGTTCGAGCGGCTTTGAAGCGGGTGGTCACCCGGAATGACTCAAAGGAAACCGGCACAAGGCGAATCTTCACAAAAAAACGGCGACCGGGAGCGTCCTCCCGATCGCCGCCTCTTGGTTTCAGCCTGTTACGCGGTCGCCGTCTTCCCGTCCTGACGGGTGCCGCGCAGGCCCGGCACCAGGGAACGCATCCAGGTCCGGTCAGCGAAGGTCAGCTTGGCGAACTCCACGGTGCCCAGCCCCGCCGCCGCCAGAAACGGAATGGCCTGGATGGCCAGCACCAGGGCGAAGGCGTCCAACTCGAACACCCGTTCCTTGTTGGTCAGCGCCGTGAAGGCCGACGCCGCGCTGAGCAAGCCGCCCAGCAGGAACTCCGGCCCGAAGCCGCGGACGAACTGACCGAAGCCGGTGGTGGCCTTGCCACCCTTGGCGGTCACGTTGAACGGCAGGCTGGCGAGCACAAGCCCGGTGAACACCGCTTTCGCCACCGTCCATTGCAGGCTGACACCGGCCACGGCTGCCAGCAGGGCATCCTTGGTACCCCGCTTCACGCGGACGGCGTAGATGGCGAACATGTGCATCAGGCACAGGCCGGCAGCGATGGCAGTCGAAGCGGTCAGCACGGCGGCCGGCGGCTCGCCCAGGCCCGACAACTGCATCCACGCCACCCAACCCAGATTGGCGACAGCCAGCGTCACTGCCACGGCGTCGCCGATCCAGTGCAGCCAGCCGGTGAGAAAGTGATACTTTTGCGCGACGTTCAGCGTCTTGGAACCTGGCAGCATATGCTTCCAGTGGGCCAGCATGATCCGCATGGCGCCATAGGCCCAGCGGTCGCGCTGGCGGCGATAGGCGCGTAGGGTGTCGGGCAGGATGCCCTGGCCGTAGCGCCGGTTGGTGTAGGTCGCCGAATAGCCGGCCTCGAACAGCCGCAGGCCCAACTCGGTGTCCTCGGTGATGCACCACTCCGACCAGTTGCCCACCTCGGCCATGGCCCGGCGGCGCAGCATGATCATGGTGCCGTGGGCGATGATGGCGTCGTCCTCGTTGCGCTGAACCATGCCGACATCGAAGAACCCGGCATACTCCGCGTTCATGGCGTGCTTGAAGACGGACTCGTGCTGGTCGCGGTGCTCCTGCGGCGCCTGAACCAGGGCTACCTTGGGGTCCTTGAAGGCTGGCACCAGATCGGCCAGCCACGAGGGATCGACGGTGTAGTCGGCGTCGACCACGGCGATGATTTCGGCGTCCTCGGCGGTATACTCCAGGGCGCGGTTGAGCGCGCCGGCCTTGAAGCCGCTGATCTTGGGCAGGTACACGAACTTGAACCGCCCGCCCAGCCGCTCGCAGACCTCACGGATGGGGTCGACCAGTTCCGGCTTGGTGGTGTTGTTGACGACGGCCAGCACCTCGAAGTTGGGATAGTCGAGCCGGGCCAGGGCCTCCAGCGTCTCGGTCAGGACGTGCGGCTGCTCGTTGCAGGCGGGGACATGGACCGACACCTTGGGCGTGAACGAGGAATGGCGGTCGGCCGGCAGGATCAGCCGTTCCGGCCGCCGGCCGAGCAGCACGTCGGCCAACTCCCGCATGCGGTCGAAGGATGTCGCGACCAGCAACGCGATCAGCGGCACGCTGACCACCCACATCGCGATCAGCCCGGCATTGGCGTAGAATTCGAATGGGGCGGCGAAGGCGGCGGCCAGCGCGAAGCCGATGGCCTGGGCCGAGGCGGCAATGGCGAGACCCTGGACGAAGGTCACCCGGCGGCGCATCAGGAAGGCGACGGCGATGAGCGCGCCCAAACCCACGCCGGCGGCGACCTTGCCCTGCCAGAAGGGATCGGCTACCACCTCGCCCCACAGGGCGAACTTGGGCTGGCGGGCGGCGTCGAAGATGCCCCAGTACGGGCCGACGTCGCCTTCCTTGGTCTTCCACGGCTGGTCGAAAGCCTCGATCAGGTTGTAGGCGGCCCCCCGCTTCTGCGCTTGCGCGACGAACTCGCGGACGACCATCGCCTGGTTCTCGGGCGTGGCCTCGGCGGCCCCCCGGTTGAACTTGGCGCTGGGCCAGCCGAACTCGGCGATGACGACACGCTTGTTGGGAAAAGCGGCCTTCAGGGCGTCGTAACGCTCGAATGCCACCTTCACCGCCTGATCGGCCGGCACGCCTTCCCAGTACGGCAGGACGTGGGCGGCGATGAAGTCGGCGGTCTTGGCGAGTTGCGGGTACTTCAGCCAGATGTCCCAGGTTTCGCCGGTGGACACTGGCTTGTCCGTCGCGGCGCGCATCTTCTTCATCAGCGCCACCAACTCGTCCGGGGTGGCGTCCTGACGCAGGATCGATTCGTTGCCGACGTAGATTTCGGAAACAGAACGATACTTGCGGGCCAGCTCGACGGCGCGCTTGAATTCGTAGGTGGTGCGCTCGGGGTCGTGGTTATCGACCCACAGCCCCAGCGACACCTTCACCCCTTCCTTCTGGGCGATGGCCGGGAGCTGGTCCAGGTTCTGCGACACCGTGTAGGTGCGCACGCGGTTGGTGACGGCGCGGACCACCTTCAGGTCGGCAGCGATCTCCTCCGTGCTCGGGGCGTCCCCCTTCTCCGGATTGGCGTCGCGCTGGTTGGGGCTGAAGGACAGGGACGCGATGGCCGAGGCCGGACGGATGTCCACGGGGTGGGTCGGGGCGTTCCACCAGGCCATCAGGCCGGCGTGGGTACCGGCGGCGACGACAAGTGCGGCGGCGCCTTTGACAAAGCGGGATGTGGTGAGCATGGCGGTTCGTGAGGTTGGTCGCGAACCCGTCGGAAGAGCGGACGCCGCACGACGGGAAGTGCGGTTTCCGGGTGGCGCCTCAGGGCCGCCTCTGTGAGGCTGGGCGGTTGTCGACACCGATCCGAAATATTGCCTTACTCTTTTCTTGCTGCAACAGGGATGACCCAAGCAGAAACGCATGGCGATCCCGCGTGGGGGGAGTGGAATAATTTGTCTGGGTGCCGTGTTACCGGGTGTGTCAAAAAAAGTTGGAATAATCGGCGGGAGACGTTTGTTTGTTCACCCTCTCGCCATTGACGCCATCACACCGCCCCCGATGCCGTCCGTCGGGCCGCCTCCAGCACCAGCGCCAATTGCTCGCGAATGACGTTCGCCGCCGACCGGGCCAGCTCCCAATCCTGATCGTGCGCCGCCCGCTGCATATCGAAGGCGGCGGCCGACAGGCGCACGGCGCCGATGTTCCCGGCCACGCTTTTCAGCGAATGGGCCAGCCGCCCGGCCCGTTCCAGATCGCCATCGGCGAGCGCTGCGTCGATGGCGTCGGCCACGCCGGCTTCGGTGCGGGCGAAGGTGGCAAGGAACCTCCACAGCAGTTCCCGGTCGTTGTCCAGCCGGCGCATGGCGTCGGTGCTGTCGATGCCGGGCAGATCGATCGGCGGAGCGGCCAGGCTCCCGGCCAGCGGAAGCGGTGAGCCCCCCGGCGGAGCGGCGACCGGAGCGCCGGTCGCGGGCGACAGCCATCGCTCCAGAGCGCTCATCAGCAAGTCCACATCCAGGGGTTTGGGCACGTGGTCGTTCATGCCCGCGGCCAGGCACGCCTCGCGGTCCGACGCCATGGCGTTGGCGGTCATGGCGATGATCGGCAGGGCGGCGTGACGGGGGTCGGCGCGCAAGTGCCGGGTCGTCTCGAAGCCGTCCATTTCAGGCATCTGCAAATCCATCAACACGGCGTTGAAGGGTCGGTCGGCCCCCGCTACGCAGGTGATCGCCTCGCGGCCGTTGCCGGCCACGGTGACGCCGGCACCTGCACGCTCCAGGATCTCGCGGGCGACCTCCTGGTTGATGGCGTTGTCTTCGACCAGCAACAGACTCATGCCTTCCAAGCGCCGGCTGGCCGGTTGACGAACCGGCGCGGCGTCCGTCCCGCCAGCCTTGCCGTTGCCATAGGCGTTGGTCACGGCATCCAGCAGCAGGGACGGCGTGACGGGTTTGACCATGATGCCGGCGAGATCCAGCGAGCCGGCGGCGCTCGCCACCCGTTCGCGGGTGAAGGCGGTAACGATGATGATGATCGGCAGTTGCCCGCTCGGCCGGGCCTCGCGCATGCGACGGGCGGCTTCCAGCCCGTCCATCCCGGGCATCTGCCAGTCCATCAACACAAGGTCGTAGCGGCGGTCCTCGGCGGCGGACCGCTCCAGTTCGGCCAGCGCCGCCGAGCCTGAATCCACCGCCACGGCCGACCATCCCAGCGAGGCCACCATGTTCACCATGATGTCGCGGGCGGTCGGATTGTCGTCGACGACGAGCACGCGCAAATTCCGGGGAGCGGCCTGTCGGGCGGCGGTGCCGAGCGGCAGGCCGGGCCGCCCGAACACGGCGGTGAAGCGGAAATCGCTGCCTTCGCCCGGAGAGCTTTCCACGCTCATGGTGCCGCCCATCAAGGTGACGAGGCGCGACGAAATCGCCAGCCCCAAGCCGGTGCCGCCATAGCGGCGGGTGGTCGAGCTGTCGCCTTGGGAGAAGGCCAGGAACAGGCGGGCCTGCTGCTCGTCCGCGATGCCGATGCCGGTGTCGCGCACCGAGAACGTCAGCACCACCCGGTCGGGCGTGGCTGATTGCGCCGTGACCGACACCACCACCTCGCCCTCGTGTGTGAACTTGATGGCATTGCCGGCAAGGTTGATCAGCACCTGTTGCAGCCGCAGGGGATCGCCGACAAGGTCCACCGGCACGGCCGGGTCGATGGTGAACAACACCTCGATGTCGCGGTCCTGGGCCGACGTGGAGACGATGGTGGCGAGGTTCTGGAACAACTCGTCCAGCCGGAACTCGGTACGTTCCAGTTCCAGTTTGCCGGCCTCCACCTTCGAGAAGTCGAGGATGTCGTTGAGCAGCCCCAACAGCGAATTGGCCGATACGCGGATTTTCTGGGCATAGTCGCTCTGCCGCGCCGACAGGTCGGTCTGCTGCAACAGATGGGTCAGTCCCAGGATGGCGTTCATGGGCGTGCGGATTTCATGGCTCATGTTGGCCAGGAACTCGCTCTTCGCCCGGTTGGCGGCCTCCGCCGTCGTCAGCGCCAGCTTCAGCGCCATTTCACCACGTCGGCGGTCGGAGATGTCACGGAACACCATCACCGCGCCACTTACCGCGCCGCGCTCGATGGTCGGGGCGGCGGCGAACTCCACCGGGAAGGAGGTGGCGTCCTTGCGCCAGTAAGTATCCTCGTGGATGGTCCGGGCCTCGCCCGTTTCCAGCACCTCGAAAAGCGGGCATTCGTATTCGGGATAGGGGGTGCCGTCGGCGCGGCTGTGGTGAATCAGCCGGTGGAAATTCTGGCCCAGAAGCTCCTCGATGGTGAAGCCGGTCAGCCGGGCGGTAACGGGGTT
>DASPMK010000173.1:0-7861 GCA_035627075.1 Azospirillaceae bacterium | reverse complement strand
CACCGCCGCCCTGAAGGAACAACTGGATCTGCTTGCCCTTCAGGACGGCCATGTTGACCGGCAGTTCCGGGTTGGTGTTGCCCGCCGGTTCGGCCGGATTGCAGAAGAACATCGGCGGCACGGCGCAGATCAGCGGGTCGTTTCCGGCGACGGCACGGGCCGTGGCCGTCGCTTCGCTGGTCCCGCCCAAAGCCGACGCGAAGATGGCGTTTATCGTGTGCCTGCCCACCCGGACCTCGATGTAGTGGGCTTCGTCATCCTGGTTGGTTTCAAAACCCGCCGTAACCGGCAGGCTGTCGTTGGCCGGCAGCTCGGCCAGAAACCGGATACAGGCGCCGCTGGACTGATCGGTGAGGGAGGCGCAGTTGTCATCGTCGATGGCGATGGCCGCCGCCCCGCTGCTGGCGAAGTCCTGCCGGTTGGCTATGGCCTGCATGGCGGCGGCGCGGGAGCGCGAAATGGACCCGGGCAGGCCGTCCAGCTCGCGCGCTCCCGCCAGCGCCGCCGCGTCGGCCGCGTTCTGGAGTTGCGAGTGCAGCGTGGTGTAGCGCCCCACGTCCACGGCCAGGGTGCCGACGCCGATCAGCAGCGACAACAGTACGGTGACATAGACGAGAGCCGCGCCGCTCTCGTCACGGATCAGTGCCCTCACGGCCGCCTCCTTACAGACAAAGAAAAAAACGATCGTCGACGAACTATCGACGATAAATCTGGACGACATCCTTGACCAAATTATCCTCGCTTTCCTCATCCAACGGGCCGAGTATTTCGACGTACAGATCGGAACTGCCGGGATCATCCATTGGTTCGGTGAGAAACGCGAAGACGAACTCCGGTGGGGAGAAACCGAACTTGCCGGTCGGGTTACCCAGGGCGCGGCAATTGACCAACGCCAGAGGCAGCACCCGCCGATCGGTCAGCAGGTCGAGAGTCCGCTTCTTGCTGGGAAAGTACTCGTATTGGTTGCCGGGCCGGGTGCCGCGAAAGCACTGCGGTCGGCCATTCTCTTCGGTGGTACCGCCACCGCCGCCGCTGATGAGTTCGCCCGGCTGGACGATGGTGTTCATCTCGATTTCCCAGCGATAGACCTCGAAGCGTGTCGGCTTGGCCGAACCCGGCCAGCCGACGGGCCGCCACCCCGATGTGCCGTTGCCGCCATGGTTGATGCGGAAGTAGTTGGACCAATCCCAATTGCCGTTGCCCACCGCCCCGCCGCAGGTACCGTGGACAAAGCAGGAGTCGCGGCCGAGCGCCGTGGCACGGTCCGCGTCCAGGTCCTGCCGGTCGCATCGGGTCTGGCCGCTCAAGGGGCTGCCCTGGACCTCGCCGCCCTGGGTCACGTTTTCCGCCGGATAGAAGCGGTCCTGCCGTCGCCAGTCGCCAAAGCCGTCCTTGGCCTGGGGCGAGTAGACGTCGAAACGGACGTTGATGCCGGTGCGCACCTGCTGGAGATCCACGCCGGTCTTGGACACCATGAAACCGCGCCTCTGACACGTCCCCTGGACCGAGGCCAGCGCCATGCCGACGTCCGCGGCGCCGCAACTGGCGTCGCCATCGATGTCTCCCGGGCACAAAAGGCCGAAGTTGCCGGGAACGATGCCGCCGCCGCCCTGCTGGAAGATCTTGAGCTGGCGGCCCTCCAACCCCGCCATGTTGAGCCCGTAGGACGGATCGGTGTTGCCGGGGGGTTCGGACGGATTGCACAAGAACATCGGCGGCACCCGGCAAACCAGGGAGTCGTTGCCCGCCACCGCCGACGCCGAGACGGAGGTCCGGCCATCCCGGCCCAAGGCCCCCAGAAAGGTGGCCTCGAATGAATGGCCACCGACCCGAACCTCGATAAAACGCGCCTCCGTATCGGCCGCCGCCACATGATCCTCGGTGATGATCTCATCATCCGTGGCGGGCAGGCTCTTCAGGAAGCGCATGCAACTGCTGTTGACCACCACCTCGGCACAGTCGGCCATGGAGATGGTGATGGCCTCGTCGCTATCGGCGAAATCCCGCATGTTGCGCACCGCCTGGTGGGCGGCGGCGCGGGCGCGGTCGCGGGAGCCCGGATGATTGTCGAGCTGGTGGGCGCCGGCCAGCGCCGCCGCGTCGGCCGCGTTCTGGAGTTGCGAGTGCAGCGTCGAATAGCGGCTCACGTCCACCGCCAGGGTTCCCATGCCGACGAGAACGCCCGACAGCATGGTGACATAGACGAGGACGCTGCCCCGCTCGTTGCGCAGAAAGCTCTTCATTCTTGGCCTCGCCGATAAAAAAGCCGTGGGGCGCCCGCTTCAGGAAGCGAGCCCCAGGACCGGCAGGTAGCGGTAGTTCAGGAGGGCACCGGCGGTAATGGCCACGCCGTAGGGGATGGCGCCCTTCGGCAGGAGCACCGTCGGCAGGCGCGTCGTCAGGCCCACCATCAGCAACATGCCGGGAACGATCATCCGCAAGGCGAGGATCATCATCGCCAGAACGCCCCCCAGCATCCCCACCGAAGCCAGCAGCAGCGGCAAAAAGGCAAGACCGAACCACAAGGAGACGGCGACCAGCAGCTTGATGTCGCCGCCGCCCATGATGCCGTAGGCGAACAGCGCCATCCCCAGGCCCAGGACCAGAAGCGCCCCCGCCGCGTGCGCCCACCACGCGATGGGGTGCGGCGACAGGGCCGCTGCCGGAACGAAGGCAATCAGCAGCAGCGCGGACAAAAGGTTGGGAATGCGGTACTGCCACACGTCCCAGGCCGCCGCCACCAGCAGCAGCCCGGCAAACACCGAGACCGTGACGGCCTCGTGATGAACGGCCAACGAGTCCATGAGCCTCTCCCTCGCCGATCCGATGTCAGGACCGCTTGCCGGGCTTGGCGCCGTCGGCCAGCACTTTGTTCTCCTCGACCCAGCGGGCTTGGTCGAGGTTGCGGCGGGCCACGTCGAAATACTCCGGGCTGATCTCGGTGGCGCGGGAGAGGTAGGCCTTGGCCGCCGCCACGTCGCCGCGCTGAAGCGCCACGAAGCCCACGTTGTTGAGCACCACCGGCAACTCCGCCGGCCGGGCACCGGCGAAGGCGGCCACGTACTCGCCCTGCCAGGCCAGCGCCAGGCGCAGGTTGGTTCGCACCCGCGCCTCCTCGCCGTCGTCGCTCTCGGCCGCCTGGGTCAGGAGGCGCGCCGCTTCGGCGTGATCGCCGGCCATCAGCCGGGAGAAGCCCAGGTTGTTCAGCACGACCGGCGAATTGGGCTGGCTTGCCAGCGCCTGCTCATAGCAGGGCTTGGCGGCGTCGAACTCGCCCCGGCCGTCGTGAATGCGCCCCAGCGCGTTCCACGCCCGCCAAAGCCCGGCATCCTCCGCCACCGCCGCGCGAAGGGGCTCCTCGGCGGTCTTGGTGCGCCCGGCCAGCAGCAGAGCCAACCCTTCCCCCTGCAACGCCTTGGCCCGCACCGCCGCCACTTCCTTGAGCGCGCCGAAGCCGGCTTCCGCCTGTTTCAGGTCGCCGCTGCCCAGTTGCACCTCGGCGATACCCAGGCGCGCCATGGGGTCTTCGGGATCGCGGGACAGGATGATCCGGTATTGGGTCAGCGCGTCCTCATAGGCCCCCATGGCAAGCGCCGCCTCGGCGCGCTCGCGCACCCCGGCAGGCACCGCTCCGCCCGCGCCGGCGCCGATGTCCTCGCGGGTGGAGGCGCAGGCCGCGACGCTCAAGGTAACCGCCAGCAAAAGGGCGGCCCGCATAACGTGGCTCATGGTCGTTCTTCCCGATCAGATGGTCGCAAGACGTCTGACCGACTTCCCGTCACCCCAACGTCTCCTGAATCCAGGGGTTGGAGTTTCTTGTTTTGGTGTCGTGACCGATGTCCTCCACAACCGCGACCGCGCCGTCCGAAAGCCGGCGGTCGAAGGCGATGAAGTCGGTGCCCAGCCTCAGGCGCAGATCCATGGTCAGGTCGTCGGCCACGGCCAGCTCCACGGGCACCGGCAGGACGCCGGCCAGCCGCTCCGCGTCGTCGCGGCGGCCGTCGCGATGGAACAGCACCGTGGTGGCGTAGCCGAAATGGTCGGCGTTGGCGATGCGCGGGCGGGAAAGCCCGTGGGCATTCATCAGCCAGCCCCGTACCCGCGCCGCCATGCCGTCTCGACCGGCGCCGTTGGCGATTTCGAGGCTGAAGCGGCTCGGATCGGGCAAGGCTGCGGCTTGGACGGGTGCCTCGACAGGCACGGCGGCCCGGCCTTGCGCGGCCCCTTCCACCGGCTCCAGGCTCTCCGTCTCCACCGCCGCCCGCCGCGCGCGGGCGACGAAGGGGATGGCCGGGCCGATATCGGCCGCCACCCGCACGCCGGCCACGCTGGCCAGCCGCGGCACCACGCCGGCCTTCGCCAGCGCCTCCTTGAGACGCGGGTCGGGGTTCAGTACCAGCATCTGCTCGGTTTCGCCGGTCTTCTCCAGCCATGCCAAGGGCAGATCGGCCGGCAGCATCGGCTCGACCGGGTCCTGGGCCGGCGGCGTCTGGTCGGGATCGCCGCCCTGGCGGCGGGCCATCTCCAGGTTGGCCTTGACCACGGGGTTGTCGGGCTCCAGCCGTTCGGCCTCGGCGAAATGGAAAGCCGCCTGATCGACCACGCCGCGCATCAGCCGCGACCAGCCGATGTTGTTGAGGGTGGCAACGTCGTTGGGATCGATCTCCAGGGCTTTGCGATACCGGCGCTCGGCCAGATCCCAGCGGCCGATGCGGTCATAGGTGGCGCCCAGCGCGTTGAGCGCGTTCACATCGGCGGGGCGAACCGACAGCACCGCCTGGAAGGCCTGTACCGCCAGCCCATAGCTTTCCGCCGCGAGATACTCCTTACCCAGCCGGTAGTGCTCGGCCGGGTCCGCCGCTTCGGGCAGGATCAGCGGCAGGGTTCCGTCCAGGCGGGTGACCGGCTGGGTGGCCGGCAGGCTGCCGGCACACCCCCCCAGCGCCGCCACGCACAGCGGCAAAAGCATCCGGCGACCGGCTTTTTTGAGGTGTACTGACGTCCTCATGGCTGGGCCCCCATGGCTTCAGGCGGTCAGAAGCACGCGAATGATCTGGATGATGGCCGGCAGCAGGATGACGATCATCAAGGTCGGCAGCATGAACAGCACCAGCGGAATGGACATCTTGACGGGCAGCTTGTGCGCCTTCTCCTCCGCCCGCTGCAGACGTTTGGTCCGCATTTCGGAGGCATAGACGCGCAGCGCGTCGCCGACCGAGGTGCCAAGGCTGGTGGACTGGTTCAGGAGATTGACGAAGCTGGAAATCTCGTCGATCGACACGCGGTCGGCGAAGCTTTTCAGGGCATCCTCCCGGCTCTTGCCGGCCCGCATCGCCAGGGAGACGAGGTCGAACTGCTCGCCCAGCAACGCGTTGGACTTCTTCAACTCCTGGCCAACGCGGGCAATCGCGCCGTCCAGCCCCAGCCCCGCCTCGACGCACACCAGCAGCATGTCAAGCGCGTCGGGAAAGCCGTTGCGCATCACGGTCGAACGCTGCCGGATGCGGGAGTGTACGAACAGCACCGGCAGGTAGAAGCCCAGTCCCAGGAGGGTCGCCGCCGTGATGAGAATCCGGTTGGCGTCCATGCTGCGCGACAGCAGCGGCAGCATGGCGGCGAAGATCAGCGGCAGGGCAACGGCCATGATCAGGCGCAGCGCGTAGAAAGTGCCGACGGCCGATGGCCCCATATAGCCGGCCTGGGCAAGCTGGCGGCGCAGGGTCGAGCGCTCCCGCGCCTCGGACGGCAGCAGCGCCCCCTGGATCGGCTTGACCAGCCGCTCCAGGAACGATGGCCCGCCGGCGTAGCGCAACGACGCCTGGGGCTCCGCCGACAGGCCCGCGTCGCCGGCGTCGCGGCGCAGACGGCGCTTCATCGGATCGACGGCGTTGATCAGCGAACCCACCGCCAGGACGGTCAACACCACCGCGCCGAACAGCAGCGCCAAGGCCACCGCCTCGGGCGTGACGCCCAGTTGGCGCAGATCCACCACCCCGGACAGGAAACCGGCGATGGCGTTGTAGACGAGGTTGATGAACCCCATGACACCCTCCCCGTCAAACCTTGAACGAAACCATGCGCCACAGCGAGAACAGGCCCAGCACGTAGAGGCAGGCCGCGATTATCAGACCGGGGCCGAACATCGGGTCGGCCCTGACGGTTTCGTAATACGACGGGTTCATCGCCATGATCGCCCCGCCCACCACGAACGGCAGCAGCCCGATCACCCAGGCCGACAGCCGGCCTTCCGCCGACAAGACCTTGATCTTGCGGAACATGTTGCCGCGTCCCCGGATCACCGCCGACAGCCCGGCCAGGATTTCCGACAGGTTGCCGCCGGCCGAATGCTGGATGTTGATGGCCACCACCATGTAGCGCAGGTCCTCGTAGTCCACCCGCTGGGCCAGCCTCTCCAGCGCCTCGCGCATGTCGAGGCCATAGGTCATCTCATCGACCATCAGGCCGATTTCGGTGCCCATGGGGTCGGCCATGTCGTCGGCGACGAGCCGCAGCGCGGTGGACACGGGGTGGCCGGCGCGCAAAGACCGCACGATCATGTCGAGCGCGTCAGGCAGTTGTTCACCGAACCGCTTCAACCGATTCTGGCCATGGAAGATCAGCGCCACCACCGGCAGGACGATGCCGAGCAGCGCCCCTTCCAACATCGCCTGGGTCGGAAGATGCCCCAGCACCTCCATCGCCAGGGCGAAAAGGGTCAGGCTCACCGCCAGCATGGCCAGCAGCGCCACCGGCGTGGTGATGCCGAGCCCGGCAAGCAGGATCATCCGATCCAGCCAGCGCACCGGCGACAGCAGGCTCAAAATGGCGAGCGGCCCGTCGATAAGCGCGGCATTCCGCCGACGAAGCTGGCGGAGCGCGGCCTGGGAATCGCCCGAGCCGGCCATCAGCTTCAGTCGCCGGTTGGCCGCCCGCCGCGCCCCCAGATTCAGGTCGCCCACGAAGTAGAACAACCCTTCCGCGAACAGCATCACCGTAACGAAGATGCCGGCGTAGATGAGGTAGAGGGGATCGAAAGGCATCGGCCGAACTCCTTTTCCATCCCTGGCCGTTCAGACCCCGCCCAGGGGCCGGTCGGGGGAGAAGATGGCGGGATCGACGGCCAGGCCTTTGGCCTGCATTTCCTTGAAGAAATGCGGGCGCAGGCCGGTGGCCCAGAAATGGCCGTGGATGGTACCGTCGGGATCGGTGCGGTCGCGGCGGAAGTGGAAGATTTCCTGCATGGTGACGACGTCGCCCTCCATGCCGGTGATCTCGTGCAGGCTGGTCATGCGGCGCCGGCCGTCGGACATGCGTTCCAGCTGGATCACCACGTTGACCGCCGAGGCGATCTGCGAGCGCATGGCCTTGGCCGTGATATCCAGCCCCGCCATGCCGATCATTTGCTCCAGACGCGAGATGGCGTCGCGACAGGTGTTGGCGTGGATGGTGGTCATCGAGCCGTCGTGGCCGGTGTTCATCGCCTGGAGCATGTCGAAGGCCTCACCGGAGCGGCACTCGCCCAGGATGATGCGGTCGGGGCGCATACGCAGGGCGTTCTTCACCAGGTCGCGCTGGTTGATCTCGCCCTTGCCCTCCATGTTGGGCGGCCGGGTTTCCATGCGGGCGATGTGCGGCTGCTGGAGCTGAAGCTCGGCGGCGTCCTCGATGGTGACAATGCGCTCGGTGGAATCGATGAAGCTCGACATGGCGTTCAGCATGGTCGTCTTGCCCGAGCCGGTGCCGCCCGAGATCAGCACGTTCAGCCGGCCGCTCACGATGCAGCGCAACACCTGCGCCATTTCCGGGGTCAGCGCCCCCACCCCCATCAGGCGATCGATGGAATAGGGGATCTTGGCGAACT
>DASPMK010000172.1:0-3624 GCA_035627075.1 Azospirillaceae bacterium | reverse complement strand
ATTGAAATGACTTTTCAATCGCTCATCGGTCGCCGCGACCGCGGCGGCGCGCCCGCGTGGGCGCGAAAGCCAAGCGCGCGGAGGCGCGCGCCCGGCGTTTGAGGGCAAAGGCGAGTCCCTTCAGGGGCTCGCCGGTATAATACCAAGTTCAGAAAGTTCTCCCTTCCGAAACTGGTATAAGGCTCAGTACCGCAGGTACTGGTTGCCGACCGTGGCGCGGTAGGTTTCGACCGTGTTCCGGTTGATGGCATCGATCCGGCCCGATTCGACCAGATCGGCGTAGCAACGGTTGAAGTCGTCGCGCAAGCCCTCGGTGCGGAACACCAGCGCATAGGACGACGGCGGGAAGATGGCGGTGAACACCACCTCCTGGTTGGGGTCGAAACTCAGCGCGCTGGCGGTCTTGTTCTGAAGCTGACGGTTGTATTCGGCGAAGACCAGGCCGTCGCCCAGCACCGCGTCCACCCGCTTGGCGAACAGCAGGTTGGAGTGCAAAAGCTGGTCGGCCTTTTCCTGAAGGTCGGCGAAGTTGGCGGCGGCATCCTTCAGGCCCGGCAGAATCTCCTTGCCGCCCTGGAAGGTGACCGCCCGCTTGCCGGCGAGGTCGGCCAGACTGGCGACGGACATGCCGCTGCTCTTCAGGATCGACGCGCCGTTCTGGTACTGGATGTAGTCGGTCGAGCGGAATCCCGGCAGGTCCATGCCGCCGGGCACGGTGGACACGACGTCGAAGCTGGTGTCGTGGGAGTAGTCCTGCCAATGCCGGCCGAAGGGGCGGATCGAGAAGGTCGCGGTGTGACCGCAGGAGGCCAGCGTCTCGCCGATGATCTCAGCCTCGCGGCCCTTGCCGGACCGATCCATCATCGGCGGCAGTTCGGGGGCGACGATCTTCACCTCGGCGGCCGCGGCCTCGCCCGCCAGCAGGGCAGCGGCCGTACCGATCAACAGGGCGCAACGCGTCAAGGCATTCCAGGCCATGGGGAGCTTCTCCTTCTTCGTCCACGCGCGGGTGGTTTGTTCTTGCGGTGGGTGTAGACCGCCATCATTTCGCGCGAATGTCGAGACGGTAACATTCGTAGCGCCTCATGGTAATAACATCGCTTGTCAAGCAAGGGAATTGCCCAAAAATTACCGGGCCGGACGCCCCTCGACTCTCCGCGCGGCTTGGGCCAAGTTACCCACCCGGACCCGCCGCGACCCAAGGCCCGCCACCGATGACCGACCAAACCGCCGCCCCCGTTCCCGCCACCACCAGCCAGCCGGAAGACCAGCCCGGCCCCGGCGATCTGTATCTGGTGGACGGCTCGGGCTTCATCTTCCGCGCCTTCCATGCCCTGCCGCCGATGACGCGGCCGGACGGCACGCCGGTGAACGCGGTGCTGGGCTTCACCAACATGCTGATGAAGCTGCTGGCCGACCATCACGCCCAGGCGGTGGTGGTGGTGTTCGACGCCAAGCGCGCCAACTTCCGCAACGAGTTCTATCCCGAGTACAAGGCCCACCGCCCCGAGGCGCCGGAGGAGCTGAAGCCGCAGTTCCCGTTGATCCGCGAGGCGGTGGAGGCGTTCAACGTCCCCTGCCTGGAGCTGGAGGGCTTTGAGGCCGACGACCTCATTGCCACCTACGCCCGTCAGGCGCGCGAAGCCGGGCGGCCGGTGACCATCGTCTCGTCCGATAAGGACCTGATGCAGTTGGTCAGCGACGGCGTGCGCCTCTACGACCCGCTGAAGAACAAGCCCATCGGCGCGTCCGAGGTGATGGACAAGTTCGGCGTGCCGCCGGAAAAGGTGGTGGACGTCCAGGCCCTGGCCGGCGACAGCGTGGACAACGTGCCGGGCGTGCCGGGCATCGGCGTCAAGACGGCGGCGCAGCTCATCACCGAATACGGCGACCTGGAAACCCTGCTGGCGCGTGCCGGTGAGATCAAGCAGCCCAGGCGCCGCCAATGCCTGATCGATTTCGCCGAACAGGCCCGCGTCTCCAAGCGTCTGGTGCTGCTGGAACAGAACGTCCCGGTGCCGGTGCCGATGGACGATCTCAAGGTGCGCGAGCCCGACCACGGCAAGTTGCTGGCCTTCCTGAAGGCCCAAGGCTTCCGCAGCCTCATCACCCGCCTGGAAAACGAGCTGAAGGCGGATGGCAGGCTGGTGGACGGCGCCTCCCTTCCCGCCGAAACCCCCGCCACGTCCCAGGGCGAGGACAAGTCCCCCGCCTTCGCCAAATGCTCCCACGACGCGTACGAACTCGTCCAAACCCCCGAGCGCTTGCGCGCCTGGATGGCCCGCGCCCTGGAAGCCGGGGGGGTGGCGGTGGACACCGAGACCACCTCGCTCAACCCCACCATGGCGCGGCTGGTCGGCGTGTCGTTGTCGGTGGAGCCCGGCCACGCCTGCTACATCCCGCTGGGCCACGTCGCCCCCGGCACCAAGCCCGGCGAACTCTCCCTGGACGGTGTCGAGCCCCCGCCGCAAATCCCGCTGGCCGAGGCCCTGGAAATCCTCAAGCCGATGCTGGAGGACCCCTCGATCCTCAAGGTCGGTCATAACTTCAAGTACGACTACCAGTTGTTCGCCCGCCACGGCATCGCCACGGCGCCCATCGACGACACCATGCTGATGTCCTACGTGCTGGGCGGCGGCGCCCACGGCCACGGCATGGACGAGTTGGCCCGGATGCACTTCGGCTATCAGACCATCACCTTCGACGAGGTTACCGGCACCGGCAAGAACCGCATCACCTTCGATCGGGTGCCGCTGGACAAGGCCTGCGCCTACGCCGCCGAGGACGCCGACATCACCCTGCGCCTCCACCGCGTGCTGAAGCCGCGCCTGTTGGCCGAGCGCCTCGTCACCGTTTACGAAACCATCGAACGCCCGCTGGTCCCGGTCATCGCCGAGATGGAGCGCGCCGGCATCCGCGTCGACCGCAAGGTTCTGGCGGAGATTTCCCGCGACCTGGGCCAGCGGCTGTTCGACCTGGAAGCGGAAATCCACACCCTGGCCGGGCGGTCCTTCAACGTCGGCTCGCCCAAGCAACTGGGCGAAGTGCTGTTTGACGAGTTGAACCTGCCCAGCGGCAAGAAAAGCAAGACCGGCGCCTATTCCACCGACAGCGCCACCCTGGAGCCGCTGGCCGAGCAGGGCCACGACATCGTCGCCCGCGTGCTCGACTGGCGCCAGCTCGCCAAGCTCAAGAGCACCTATACCGACGCGCTCCAGGAACAGATCGCCCCGGACGGCCGCGTCCACACCAGTTTCACCATGGCGGTGACCAACACCGGCCGGCTGTCCTCCACCGATCCCAACCTGCAAAACATCCCGGTCCGCACCGAGGAAGGCCGCAAAATCCGCGCCGCCTTCGTCGCCGAACCCGGCTGCAAGCTGGTCAGCGTCGACTATTCCCAGATCGAGCTGCGCCTGATCGCCGAGATGGCCGGCATCTCCGCCTTGGTCGAGGCGTTCCGCGTCGGCCAGGACATCCACGCCATGACCGCCTCGCAGGTGTTCGGCGTGCCGCTGGACCAGATCACCCCGGACCTGCGCCGGCGCGCCAAGACCATCAACTTCGGCATCATCTACGGCATCTCCGGCTTCGGCCTGGGCCGCCAGCTGGGCATCCTGCCGG
>DASPMK010000171.1:0-9472 GCA_035627075.1 Azospirillaceae bacterium | reverse complement strand
CGATCCGCGCCTGATCGTCACCATCCCGGCGGCGGTGGCCGGGGCGGCGATGGATTCCGGCGTGGCGCGCAAGCCGATCATCGACATGGCCGGCTATCGCCACAACCTGCGCTCCCGCCTCGACCCCACCGCCGACAGTCTGACGCTGATCCTGGAAAAGGTGAAGTCGCGGCCGCAGCGCGTGGTCTTCGCCGAGGGCGAGGAGGAGCGGGCCATCCGCGCCGCCATCGCCTTCCGCAACGCCGGCTACGGTACGCCGATCCTGATCGGCCGCGAGGACCGCATCAGGGAAACCGTCAAGACGGCGGGCCTGGGCAACATCGCCGACCTGGAAATCCGCAACGCCAGCCTGTCCACCAAGTCCAACGACAAGTACGTGGACTTCCTCTACCGCCGCCTGCAGCGCAAGGGCGCGATGCTGCGCGACTGCCAGCGCATGGTGAACCAGGACCGCAACACCTACGGCGCCTGCATGGTCGCCACCGGCGATGCCGACGCCATGGTGACGGGTCTCACCCGCTCGTTCATGGTCTGCTACGACGAGATCACCCGTGTCATCGACCCGGTGAAGAACAGCCGGGTGTTCGGCCTGTCGATCCTGGTCGGGCGCGGCCGCACCGTGTTCGTTGCCGACACCACCGTGCAGGAGACGCCGGAGGCCGAGCATCTGGTGGACATCGCCATCCAGACCGCCGCCAAGGCCCGGCAGATGGGCCAGGAACCGCGCGTCGCCTTCCTGTCGTTCGCCAGCTTCGGCCTCTACAAGAAGCCGATGCTGGAGCGCATCCAGAAGGCGGTGGCGCTGATGGACCAGCGCGGCGTCGATTTCGAGTACGACGGCGAGATGACCGCCGACGTGGCACTGGACTACGAGTTGATGAAGCGGCTCTACCCGTTCTCGCGCCTGTCGGGTCCGGCCAACGTGCTGGTCATGCCGGGCCTGCACGCCGCCAACATCTCGACCAAGATGATGCAGAAGCTGGGCGGAGTGACGCTGGTCGGGCCGCTGCTGATCGGCCTGGACAAGCCGGCCCAGGTGGTCCAGATGGGCGCGTCGGCCAACGATCTGGTGACCGCCGCCGCTCTGGCCGCCCACGACGCCCTGCACGTCAAGGACTCGGCCTACTGGTAAGACGGCAAGCCCCGGCCGGAACGGACAAGCGCGCCCCTTCGCGGGCGCGTTTTCTGTTTTAAGGGCGCAGTAAATGGAAATAAATTCGACTGTATGACGAATTAATGTTTTGTGACGGCCCGTCGTCGGGCTTGGCGACGGTCGGGAATATGCGTACCGTTCCATCATGCCTCTTCTGACTTTCATCCCGTCGCGGCTGATCCCTATGGTGGTCGCCCTGGTCGCGACGATCATCCTGGCGATCTGTTTCTGGCTGCCCCATGACGACCTCGGGCCCCTCATCGGGGCTGTGGCGACGGCGGTTTTGGTCCTGGCCGTCGCCGCCCTGCTGCGCGGCGTTCGTCAGGACTGGCGGATGGTCGAGAGTTATCTGCAACGGCTGGGTGTTGCCGACGACGAAACGGTTCCGGTTCCCGGTCAGGGCTCGGAGGCCGCCCGTGAAACCATGCTGGTGGTGGCCCGGCTGCACCGGCGTTGGCGTCTGCGCCGGGAGCGGGTGGCCGCCCGTCTCGACGCCACTGAATCGCTCCTGGAGGCGCTGCACGACCCGCTGATCCTGGTGGATGCCGAACGGCAGGTGCTGCGCGCCAATCAGGCCGCGCGCAACCTGTTCGGCGAGAAGGTGACGGGCCGCGACCTCGCAGCCGTGGTCCGCAACCCCCAGGTGCTGGGCGCGGTGGAGGCGGTGTTGGGCGGTACCGCGTCGCGGCTGGTCGAATTCACCCAGCCGGTGCCGGTGGAACGGGTGTTTCAGGCGCGGGTGAAGCCCTTGCGCGGGGCGGTGATGCTGACCCTGCACGACATCACCGCCATCAAGCGGTCCGACCAGACCCGCGTCGACTTCATCGCCAACGCCAGCCATGAACTGCGCACGCCCCTGTCGACGCTCCTGGGCTTCATCGAAACGCTCCGCGGGCCGGCGCGCGACGACCCGGAGGCGCACGACCGTTTCCTCACCATCATGCACGACCAAGCCAGCCGCATGTCGCGGCTGGTGCGGGACCTGCTGTCCCTGTCCCGCATCGAGCAGGACGAGCACATGCCGCCCACCGACGCGGTGGACGTGGCGCAGGTGGTGGGCGATGTGGCCGCCGCGCTCGAACTCCAGGCGCGTGCCCGCAAGATTCGCCTGCGCCTTGAGATAGGCGATAATCTGCCGCCGGTCGTCGGCGATGAGGACCAGATCGCCCAGGTGGTCCAGAACCTGTTGTCCAACGCCATCAAGTATACCCGCGAGGGCACCGACGTGACGGTATCGGCCGTCCTGACCGACGGGGCGACGGTGGGCGGCGGTGGAACATCGCCGGGCGCGCGGTGGGGAGGGCGGCAGACCGGGCGAATGATCGCGGTAGCGGTGATCGATCATGGCGACGGCATCGACCGCGCCCACCTGCCGCGCCTGACCGAGCGGTTCTACCGGGCCGACGCCGCCCGCAGCAAGGCGCTGGGCGGCACCGGCCTGGGGCTGGCTATCGTCAAGCACATCGTCAACCGCCATCGCGGGCGACTGACCATCGAGAGCGAGGTGGGCCGGGGCTCCACCTTCACCGTTTACCTGCCGGCGGCGCACGGCGCCGAAGCCGCGTGGCCCGACGAAAGCGCCGCGTGAACGGCTCCTTCGGGAGGCGTGTCATCAAACTGTCATCGCTCTGTAGTAATTGGTTCGCCGTCCCCCGCTAACGTCGCGGCACTGCGAGGGCGCTCCCCTCGCCGAGGGAAGCAGACAGTTTTCGGAGGGATCGATCGTGATCACCAGGAATTTTGCCGTTGCCATCGTTGCGACCGTGGCGGCCACCATCGCCTTCGGCGGCGCGGCCAACGCCCAGTCCCGCGACCAGATCCGCATCGTCGGGTCGTCCACCGTATTTCCGTTCTCGACGGCGGTCGCCGAGGCTTTCGGCAAGGCGGGCCAGTTCAAGACTCCGGTGGTCGAATCGACCGGCACCGGCGGCGGGCTGAAGCTGTTCTGCGCCGGCGTCGGCCCGGCCCACCCGGACATCGCGAACGCCTCGCGCCGCATCAAGAAGTCCGAGGTGGACGCTTGCGCCGCCAACGGCGTGACCTCGATCACCGAGATCAGGATCGGCTTCGACGGCATCGTGATCGCCTCCTCCAAGGCCGCCAAGCACGCCGACTTCACGCTGGACCAGATCTGGAAGGCGCTGGCCAAGGAAGTTCCGGTGAACGGCAAGATGGTCGCCAACCCCTATAAGAAGTGGAGCGACGTCGACCCGTCGCTGCCCAACAAGGAGATCGAGGTCCTGGGGCCGCCGCCGACCTCGGGCACCCGTGACGCCTTCAACGAACTGGCCATGGACGGCGGCTGCAAGAAGGTCAAGGAAGTCGAGGCGGTCATCCCCGATGCCAAGGCCCGTGAAAAGGCCTGCATGGCGATCCGTGAGGACGGCGCTTATGTCGAGGCCGGCGAGAACGATAACCTGATTGTCCAGAAACTGGTCGCCAACCCCGATGCCTTCGGCGTGTTTGGCTACAGCTTCCTGGAGCAGAACCAGGACAAGTTGCAGGCCGCCAAGGTCAACGGCGTCGAGCCGAGCTACGAGAACGTCTCGGCCAAGAAGTACCCGATCGCCCGCGATCTCTTCGTCTATGTGAAAAGTGCCCATGCCGGCGTTATTCCGGGCATCCGCGAGTACGTGGCGGAATACACCGCCGAGCGGGCCTGGGGGCCGGAAGGCTATCTCGCCGACAAGGGCCTGATCGCCCTGCCGGATGCCGAGCGCACCGCCGCCCGCGCCTCGGCGACCAATCTGGCGCCGCTGAGCCTCTGATCCTTCTGACCGGCGGCCCGCTTGTCGGCCGCCGGTTCGTTTCGTCAGGCACTTTCTCAAATCGGCAATTTCGGACGGCTTTCGATGCAGCTTACCGTTCTTCTGGTGGTCCTCCTCGCCCTTACGGTCATGGGGTACCACATGGGGCGCAGCCGGGCCGTCGCGGTGGCGGGCAACGGTGTCCGCCTCCACTCCGTTCCCACCTACCACGGCCTGTACGTGGCGGTCTGGGCGGGTCTGCCGGCCTTTCTCCTGTTTGCCCTCTGGGCGGCGCTTCAGGGGTCGGTGGCGCTTCATCTGGCGTTGAGCGGCCTGCCGGCCGACCTGACCAACGTCAGCGAACAGGCGATGAGCCTCTTGAAGGCCGATATCCTCAACCTCGCCCATGGGGTGTCGACGGGGCGCGAACCGCATCCGGCCATTCTCGCCGCCGCCCGGCATTACAACGAGCTGATGGCGCTGGGGCACTGGAGCCTCCTGGCCGTGGGCTCGATCGTGGCGGTGGGCGGGCTGTGGATAGCCCGCTCGCAGATCAGCGTGTCGCTGCGCGCCCGCAACCGCTTCGAGCGGGTGGTCAGCGTCGCCCTGGTGCTCTGCTCCCTGGTGGCGATCCTGACGACCATCGGCATCGTCATGTCGCTGCTGCTGGAGGCGATCCGGTTCTTCGCGCGGGTGTCGCCGCTGGAGTTCCTGTTGGGGCTGCACTGGAGCCCGCAGACGGCCATGCGCGCCGACCAGGTGGGCTCGTCGGGTGAATTCGGCGCGGTGCCGTTGTTCGTCGGCACGCTGCTGATCACGGTCATCGCCATGGCGGTGGCGGTGCCGGTGGGCCTGATGTCGGCCATCTACATGTCCGAATACGCTCCGGCCAAGGTGCGCGCCGCCGCCAAGCCGGTGCTGGAAATTCTCGCCGGCATCCCGACCGTGGTCTACGGCTTCTTCGCCGCCCTGACCATGGCGCCCTTCGTGCGGACCATCGGCCAGGGGCTGGGGCTGGGGGTATCGTCGGAATCGGCGCTGGCCGCCGGTTTCGTCATGGGCGTGATGATCATCCCGTTCGTCAGTTCGCTGTCGGACGACGTCATCAACGCCGTGCCGCAGGCCCTGCGCGACGGGTCCTACGGCTTGGGCGCCACCAAGTCGGAGACGATCCGCCAGGTGGTGCTGCCGGCGGCGCTGCCCGGTATCGTCGGCGCCGTCATGCTGGCGGCGTCCCGCGCTATCGGCGAGACGATGATCGTGACCATGGCCGCCGGCCTCTCGGCCAATCTGACGGCCAACCCGCTGAACGCGGTGACCACCGTGACGACCCAGATCGCCACCCTGCTGGTGGGCGACCAGGAGTTCAACAGCCCCAAGACCCTCTCGGCGTTCGGCTTGGGGCTGGTGCTGTTCGTGGTCACCTTGAGCCTCAACATGATCGCCCTGCGGGTGGTCCAGAAGTACCGAGAGAAATATGACTGACCTCGCGCAGGAATCCCCGATCGTGACGTCACGATACCAATCCGACGCCTTCGCCGCCCGTCTGCGGCGCCGCTACGCCGCCGAGCGCCGGTTCAAGCTGGCCGGCATGGCCGCGGTGGGCTTCTCCTTGCTGATGCTGGCGGTCCTTCTCGGCAGCATCGTCGTCCAGGGTCTGCCGGCCTTCCTGCAGACCCAGATCCGGCTGGAGGTCAATTTCGATCCGGCGGTGCTCGACCCGTCGGGCAAGCGCGATCGCCAGGAATTGGCGCAGGCCAATTATCAGCTGCTGGTGCGCAACGCCCTTCAGTCCGTCTTCCCCGACGTGACGGAGCGGGGCGACCGCCGCAAGCTGAGCGATCTGGTTTCCTCCGGCGTGGCTTTCCACCTGCGCGACCGGGTGATGGATGACCCCGCCGTCGTCGGCACCCGCCAGTCTTTGTGGGTGATCGCGGCCGACGACGTCGACCAGATCGTCAAGGGGGCCAGCCCCCGCGACGTGGTCGAGACCGAACGCCGGATCAACGACAGGCAACTGGCGTGGCTCGACGTGCTGGAGGCGAACGGAGCGTTGCGCACCACCTTCAACTGGACCCTGTTCACCGCCGGCGACAGCCGCGAGCCCGAACTGGCCGGTCTTCAGGGCTCCATCGTCGGCTCGCTGCTGACGCTGATCATCACCATGGTCCTGGCGGTGCCGGTCGGCGTGGCGGCGGCGGTCTATCTGGAGGAGTTCGCGCCCAAGAACCGCTGGACCGACCTGATCGAGGTGAACATCTCCAACCTGGCGGCGGTGCCGTCCATCGTTTACGGCCTGCTGGGTCTGGCGGTGTTCCTCAACCTCTTCGGCATGCCCCGATCGGCGCCGGTGGTGGGCGGCGTGGTGATGTCGCTGATGACCCTGCCCATCATCATCATCGCGTCCCGCGCCGCGCTGAAGGCGGTGCCGCCGTCGATCCGCGAGGCGGCCCTGGGCGTCGGCGCCTCGCGGTTGCAGATGGTAATCCACCACGTTCTGCCGCTGGCCATGCCGGGCATCCTGACCGGCACCATCATCGGCATGGCCCACGCGCTGGGCGAAACCGCGCCGTTGCTGATGATCGGCATGGTCGCCTTCATCGTCGACGTTCCCGCCGGTTTCCTGGACTCGGCCACGGTGCTGCCGGTGCAGATCTACATGTGGGCTGACAGCCCCGAGCGGGCCTTCACCGAGCGGACCTCGGCCGCGATCCTGATCCTGCTGGCCTTCCTGATCGCGATGAACGCCGTTGCGGTCTACCTGCGCAAGAAATTCGAGAGGCGGTGGTAAGCCATGAACATCCGGACTGCTGTTTCCCCCACCGCGGCCACCACCGCGACCCATTCCGCCGCCCTGGCGGTGGCCGGCACCCGCGTCAAGATCGCGGCCAAGGACGTCAAGGTGTACTACGGCGCCAAGCTGGCGCTGAAGGGCATCAACCTCGACCTGTTGGAGAGCAAGGTCACGGCGCTGATCGGCCCGTCGGGTTGCGGCAAGTCGACCTTCCTGCGCTGCCTCAACCGCATGAACGACACCATCGACAACTGCCGCGTCGAGGGTCTGATCACGCTGGACGGCGAGGACATCTACGGCAGGCACATCGACAACGTGCAGCTTCGCGCCCGCGTCGGCATGGTCTTCCAAAAGCCGAACCCGTTCCCCAAGTCGATCTACGACAACATCGTCTATGGCCCGAAGATCCACGGCATCGCGTCGACCCGCGACGAGCTGGACGAGATCGTGGAGCGGAGCCTGCAACGTGCCGGCCTGTGGAACGAGGTCAAGGACCGTCTGCGGGAACCGGGCACCGGCCTGTCCGGCGGTCAGCAGCAGCGTCTGTGCATCGCGCGGGCCATCGCCGTCGACCCGGAGGTGATCTTGATGGACGAGCCTTGTTCGGCGCTCGACCCCATCGCCACCGCCCATGTCGAGGAACTGATCGACGAACTTCGCGAGAACTACACCATCGTGATCGTCACCCACAACATGCAGCAGGCGGCGCGCGTGTCGCAGAAGACCGCGTTCTTCCATCTGGGCGACATGGTGGAGTGCAACGATACCGAGGAAATCTTCACCAACCCCCGCGATGAGCGGACCCAGGGTTACATCACGGGCCGTTACGGCTGAGCCGCGGGGCGGGGAGAAAGAAGATGAGCAGCGAGCATATCGTCAAGTCGTTCGCCCAGGAGCTTCAGCGCCTGTCGAACCTGGTGACCCAGATGGGCGGCGTGGCCGAGGCCCAGGTGGAGGCGGCAATCCGGGCGGTGGCCCGGCGCGACGTCGATCTGGCCGGGCAAGTGATCCAGTCCGACCACCGGTTGGACAATTTCGAACGCGAGATCGACAGCGAGGCCATCCGGCTCCTGGCGCTTCGCCAGCCCATGGCGCAGGATCTGCGTGAGATCGTCTCGTCGCTGAAGATCGCGGCGGACCTGGAGCGGATCGGCGACTACGCCGCCAACATCGCCAAACGGTCCATGGCGCTGGCCCAGGTGCCGGTGGTGCAGCCGGCCGCCGCCATCCCCCGCATGGGGCGCATGGTGGAGGGGATCATCAAGGACGTGCTGGACGCCTATATCGAGCGGGATGTCGATAAGGCGATCGGCGCGTGGCAGCGCGACGAGGAACTGGACGACCTCTATACCAGCCTGTTCCGCGAGGTCCTCACCTACATGATGGAGGATCCCCGCAACATCACGCCCTGCACCCATGTTCTGTTCATGGCCAAGAACCTGGAGCGCATCGGCGACCATGCCACCAACATCGCCGAAACCCTTCACTACATGGTGCGGGGCAAGTCGCTGACCGAAGAGCGGCCGAAGGGCGACAACTCCAGTTTCGCCGTTGTCGCGCCACACGCGGAGCGCTCGGGCAAGACGGAGGATGCCGCATAATGCCGGACGACACCGCGACCCGTGATCTCTCATCCAAGGCCGCCAGCCGCATGACCGCGGCGCTGAAGCCCCTGGTCCTGATCGTCGAGGACGAGGCGGACCTCGTCACCCTTCTCCGGTACAACCTGGAAAAGGAAGGCTTCCGGGTGATGGCCGCCGGCGACGGTGAGGAGGCGTTGCTGCTGGCCAATGAGCAGACGCCCAATCTGGTGCTGCTGGACTGGATGCTGCCGTTGATGTCGGGCATCGAGGTTTGCCGCCAACTTCGCCGCCATCCCAAGACCCGTGATGTGCCGATCATCATGCTGACGGCCCGCGGCGAGGAGGGCGACCGGGTGCGGGGGCTCAACTCGGGGGCCGACGACTACATCGTCAAGCCGTTCTCCCCGTCCGAACTGGTGGCCCGCATGCGCGCCGTGCTGCGCCGCGCCAGCCCGGGCATGAACGACGAGGCGTTGAGCTTCGCCGACGTGGTGATGGACCTCGTTGCCCATCGCGTCCGCCGCAACGGCCGCGACATCCACCTGGGCCCGACCGAGTTCCGTTTGCTGCGCCACTTTCTGCAGCACCCGGGCCGCGTCTTCTCGCGCGAACAGCTTCTGGATCTGGTCTGGGGGCACGACGTCTACGTCGAGCCGCGTACCGTGGACGTCCACATCCGCCGCCTGCGCAAGGCGCTGAACGAGGATGACGAGCAGGACATCATCCGCACCGTGCGTTCAGCGGGCTATTCGCTGGACGACAAGCCGGTCTGACTTCAAGCCAGCTTCAGGGTCACGGCTCCGGCCGCCACGACCACGGCGGCCGTGAGCCGGCGGTGGCCCATGGGCTCCTTCAACAAGATCGCGCCGATCAGGGCAGCGAAGATCACCGAGGTTTCGCGCAACGCCGCTACCGGCGCGATCGGCGCCCGCGTCATCGCCCATACCACCATGGCGTAGGAAGCCAGGCCCAAGGGGCCGGCGACCAGCGCCCGGCGCCAGCTCCGCCGGGCGTGGTGCGCCATACCGATGCCGTTGCGCGCCGCCACGATCAGCACGACGATCAGGCCGTTCAGGACGGAGAGCCACAGGATATAGGCAATGGGCGAGCCGGCCAGCCGGGCGCCGTTGCCATCAACCAGGGTGTAGCCGGCGGTCATCACGGCGCTGCCGAAGGCCAGCAGGGACGCCTGCGG
>DASPMK010000170.1:0-3051 GCA_035627075.1 Azospirillaceae bacterium | reverse complement strand
TTCCGCGAGCTGGCGATCTCCTATCTCGGCCGTACCGATCTGGCGCACGCCACGCCGGACGATCTCGTCCCCGACACCGTGGGGAGCGGCGAGTCGCAGGGCGCCCTGCCGCCGGTGGCCGCCCAGGTGGCCGCCGAGACGCTGAACGCCGTCAAACGCGTCGCCTCGACCGGCTATGTCCGCAACAACCTGCGCGTCCTGCCGGGCGGCATCGGCCAGCGGGCGGTGGCGGCGGTGGCATTGGCCTCGGGTCAGGCCACGGCCTATGCCGCCGGCCCCGGCGCCTCGGTGATGATCACCACGGGTAGCGGCGGTGGTTCGACGGGTAGCGTCGACACCCGCTTCGAGCGCATCCGCGAGGCCCGCGCCAAGGGTTACGAGGGTGACCCGTGCCCCGAATGCGGCAACATGACCCTGCTGCGCAATGGTACCTGTCTGAAGTGCGACACCTGCGGATCGACCACGGGCTGCAGCTGATCCCCATCGGCGAAGCTTTGCTTCGCCGGGAACCCGACAGCCCATTGCCGCGCAATGGGCGGAAGGGCACACGGGGCGGCAGGCCATGGAATTATTCATGCGCCGCTCCGTGTGAAAGCCAGGGGGATCGGCTAAAAGAGGAAGGCGGGGGCCAGGGCCGGCTCCCGCCTTTCGTCTTTTCCGGGGAGCCCTCCCGCCCATGCCCGCCACCGGCCTCGTCAAGTGCGCCGATCCCGAGTGCCCGTCGCGCGGCCGCTGCTGGCGCCATCGCGCCCCCGACCAGGGGGCGGAGCAGTGGTGGCGGGACTACCATCGGCCGGATGGGGCGGAGCGTTGCGGCCACTTCATCGATCCGCCGCTTGCCGCCATCGACGACGACCCGGCGCCACCGCCGGCGGCGCGTTCCCGCGTCCGCCGGCGGTGGCGTCCCAGGCGGCTGGGCGAGGTGCTCATGGCGCTTTTGCCGGCGGTCGCGCTGATGGGTGTGGGTGGGCTGGTCGAGATCGGAACCCTCATCACCGGACAACGCGGCGAAGGTCTGATCATCGGCATCGTGGGCGGCCTGCTCACCTTCGCCACGGTGGCGGGACTGCTGATCCGGTGGTTTCTGCGGCATTGACGGGAGTGTGACGGACATCACTGTCGCGGTACCTCGAAGGTGTAAAGTCGGGTGAGACAAGGGAGACGCGACGGCGACGGCGTCGGCGCGCTCCATGGGTGGAGCGACAGGAGCAACCATGAGCGACTTCCTCGGCACGACCGCATCCGACAGCCTCGTCGGCACCGACGGTTCCGATTCCCTGTGGGGCGGCGAGGGCAATGACTCGCTGTCCGGCGGGTTGGGCAACGATCTGTTCGGCGCTGATGCCGGTGACGACGTCATCATCGGCGGCGGGGGCACCGACCGCCTGACCTTCGACGGCCTCGCGTCGCGCTACACCATCCAGACTCTGGCCGAGGGTGTGCGCATCACCGACACCACCGGCGTCCTGGGCATCGATCTTCTCACCGGCATCGAGGAGGTCGCCTTTGCCGACAGCGTGGTGACCCTGACCGGGGCCGCAGGCAACGATATACCGACGCCGCCGGTGCCGACCCTATCGGTGGAGCCCGTCGTCGCCACCGAGTCCATGGGTACCTTGCAGTTTACCGTCACCCGCACCGGCAGCGCCACGGGGGCGGCCTCGGTCGACTACACCCTGGTCGATGGTACGGCGCTGGCCGGGCAGGACTTCCAGGCGCTCTCCGGCACCTTGACCTTCGCCGAAGGCGAGACGGCCAAGCCGATCGCCGTTACCCTGCTGAACGACAACGCCTTCGAGCCGACGGAAACCTTTACCCTGCGTCTGAGCAACGCCGTGGGCGCGACGCTGAGCGGGGCCGAGGTGATCGGCACCATCACCGACGAGGACTCCACGCCGGTCGTCACCCCCGACGTCTTCACCGGCCGGGTCGGCGAAGACGACTCGCTGGTCGGCTCCACCGGCAACGACACCTTCACCGGGCTGGGTGGCGACGATCTCATCTTTGGCGGCGCCGGCAACGACGTCGCGTTGTTCGCGGCCAGCAGCAATACCTTCGCCATCCGCGCCCAGGGGACGGCGGTTCTGGTGACCGGGCTGGAGGGCTCCGTGGACTACGAAGACACGACGGCGATGCTGACCGGGGTGGAGCAGCTCGAATTCGGCGACCGCAGCCTGTCCGTCATTCTGGGCCGGACCCGTTCCGACCGCCTGACCGGTACTGCCGGCGACGACTTTATGGAGGGATACAACGGTGCCGACGCCCTGACGGGCGGGGCCGGTAACGATATCCTGAGCGGCGGCCAGGGTGCCGACCGGCTGAACGGCGGTGCCGGCATTGATACGGCGGTCTACGCCGGCAACGTTCGCAACATCCGTGTCACCCGCGAACGCAACGGCAGCTACCGGGTGCAGGCGCCGGGCGGTAGCGACACCCTGACCGGCGTGGAGATGATCCAGATCGGCAACGCCGCTCCCGTCGCCATCGAAAATTTGCTGCGTGGCTCGACCGGCGGGCCGGGCAATTCGGGGAACAGCGGCAACCACGGCAATTCCGGCAAGCCCGGCAAGGGTGGGAAGGCCATGGCGGCGCCGTCCGACCGCTTCGCCGGAGTCAAGGGCCAGGACGACCTGTTCTCCGGCCTGCTCGCCTCGATCTGAAACATAAATGAAGAAGGCCCGGCCCCTTCGCGGCGGTCGGGCCTTTTTTTGTCAGCCGTAAAGCCAGGTCAGCATCAGGATGCCGATGGCGATGCGGTACCAGCCGAAGGGTTGGAAGCCGAAGCGGCCGACGAAGTTCAACAGACCGCGCACCACCAGGGCTCCGGCCAGGAACGCCGCGCCGAAGCCGACGGCGATCAACAGCCCGCCGTCCAGGGACATCGACGACCAGTTCTTATAGAGGTCATAGGTGGTGGCGGCGGCCATGGTGGGAATCGCCACGAAGAACGAGAACTCGGCCGCCGCCTTGCGGTCCACACCCATCAACAGGCCGCCGATGATGGTGGCGCCCGAGCGCGAGGTGCCCGGGATCATGGCGAAGCACTGCGCG
>DASPMK010000169.1:0-22187 GCA_035627075.1 Azospirillaceae bacterium | reverse complement strand
ATTGAAATGACTTTTCAATCGCTCATCGGTCGCCGCGACCGCGGCGGCGCGCCCGCGTGGGCGCGAAAGCCAAGCGCGCGGAGGCGCGCGCCCGGCGTTTGAGGGCAAAGGCGAGTCCCTTCAGGGGCTCGCCGGTATAATTCGAAACCGAGAGTTTTAGTTGCTCATACTCTCAGGACGATGCGCCTCTCCAGGGAAAGGGACCGTCCGGAGAGTTCGGTGCGCTTGTCCTTGAGGGTGGACAGGGCGTGGAGGCGCCCATGGACGGCCTCGAAGCCGTTGGAGAGGATTCGGGGGAAAGTTTAGGGGATTTGGCGGTTTATGGGGAGGGAGCCGTGAGTGTGTCTGCTGCCGAATCCCGTTTTGATCCGCGCGCCGTCAGTTGGGATGCCCTCGTCCCGCCCCATTCCATTCGCCGGACGCCTTTTCAACAAGCCCGGCTCGTCGTCGGCATCAGCCAGCCATGGCCGCGGCGTTGAGCAGTCCGGTCGCCACCTGCACTCCGACGACGGGCAACGCGGCCGCCACACTGCCCGCCTGGATGCGTGGACCGAGGTCGCCGACCAGGAAACGGGTCGCGACCAGAGCCAGCAGTTGCAGCACGATCGCCACCAGACCCCATAGCAGGATGTCGAGCAGGGCCTCGCTGCTGGCCAGCGTGGCCGCCAGCGGCAAGGCCAGACCGATCAGGGCGCCGGCCAGCACCGTGCCGGCAGCGGCGTTGCCTTCCGCCACCAGTTGTCGCTCGTTGAACGGCGTCAGGGCCATGTAGCTGGCTGCCCCAACGGCGAGAAGGCCCAGAGCGGCGGCCAAATGCACCAGCAATACCGGCAAGCCCGAGCCCAGGCTGGCGATGACGGCCTCGATGATGGACATGCGCTTTCCTCTTTCGTGCAGGGCGTCACAGCGACAAGGCGGATGGATGGATGTCGAGACCGGCGTGAATGTCGACCCATGCCGTACCCTCGTTCTCGACAACTGAAACCAGGATGTATTCCGTGGGCGGGTCTTCGACCCCGGTCGGGGCGGAATAGAGCATGGCGGTGTGGCGGAGGGTGCGTTCGCCGGACTCCGTCTGCCGCCGTTCTTCCAGAACCAAGGGGGCCACCCGCGACGATCCGGGCGACCAATGGCGGGCATACGCCTGTCCATCCTTGGTCTGGAATTCAGGATGGCCGATCATGCCGTCCTTGCGACCGAGCCAGAAGTCCCATTCGCCGGCATCGGCCGGTTCCACCGTGTCGATCCGCGCGAACCAGCGGCACTCGTCCGGGGTGCCGTCTGCCCCCAGATGGACTTGCACGAAGGTGTCGTCGTTCAGATGCAGACGCCACCACTCGGCCGGTCCCCCCGTGACCTGCCCCAAGGCGGTCACGGAGAGCATCGATTCCCCCGCCGCCAATTCGGGCGCCGGCACCTTGCCTTGTGCCAGCAGGAAGGCCGAGGGATCGATGATCAGGACCTGCCCCAGGCGCAACCGGGTCTTGTTGCCGCCTGTCGGGACCGGCGTCGCCTTCTTCGTGCCGGATAGCAACTTGCGGACGAAACGGTACAGGATGACGATCATGAAGATGACGATGCCGACAATGACAGCGAGGACGACGAGACCGATGATCAGGACGATCAGCCCGCCATCATCGGTGCGGGCATCCCCGGCACTGACGCCGGCCGGCAGGAATTCCGGGTTGCGCGGCGTGCTGTCCATTGTTTGGAGCCGGGTATCGAGCGTGTCCAGGCGCCCCGCCAATGGCCGGCTTGATTCGGCCTGACGGTCGGCATTGGCCCGCCACTCGCGGTATCCCGGGTCTTCGGCGTGGTGATGGAAGAAGGCGGCATGGCCCGGCTCGTTCACCGTGTCCAGCAACCACCACAGGAAGGGGGCGCGCCACACGCCGTAGCTGGTCGCCGCATCGCGCGCCCAAGCCGGCGCCGTCCAGGACGACTCCCAGGGCGGGAGCTTCCGGGCGGAGATGGTCGTCGGCGTACGGTCGCGCCGACCGCCGCCGGACTCCCAGGCCCAATCGCTTGACCGCGTCCGGTCACGGGCTTCCCGCGGCTCGCGCCGGTCGGTTTCGTCACGATCCACCGACGACGACGTCGACGGCTTACGCTCGTCGCGCCAGGCGTCCAACGCCGCCTTGGACGCGGTCCGCCCAATCTCACGATCCACGGCCGATTGGGCCGTCTCACGCGAGGTGACCGAGGGGGTGCGTCGCTCCGGCCGGCTGTAGCCTCCCGAGGAACCAGCCGCGGACGAGCGGTCACGCGAGGCGACGGATGGCGTGCGGCTCTGCTGCGGCCGGCTGTAACCGCCGCTGCCGCCCCCGCTCTTGGCTTCGGCCGGCGACGCGGTAAGCGCCTCCAGAGCCAGCACCACCGTCAACGCCACCGCTGGCCGGGCGGTTGTCACCAACCATGGCCCTGAGCGACCAGGCCCGGCGAGCGCCAACAGCACCGCCAACCCGGCCAGGGCTATTCGCCTGAAAGGACCCTGCACGTTGCGTCCCCGACATGCGCTGCCATGGCAGTCACCTCTTCCGGCGCGGAGCCGGACGTAAGGTTCAGCCGTTCGCCTTGGCGATGGTGTTCAGGGCCTGCGCCCACAACACGAACTTGTTGGCGGCGAGGCCACCGATGGTCTTGATGCCGAAGGCCTTGTCCAGCGCCTGAGCGTCGGCTTCCGAAACTCCCTGGAGGGCCGCCGGCGAGAGGTCGACGATCTCCTGGATCGACTTGTTCTCGTGAGCCTTGTCGAGCATCTTGGCGAAAGCGTTTCCGCTCATCGATTTGATTCCTTCAATAATAATGATGGTAGCCAGGGCCAATTTCGTAGGAGCGGAAGCCGTGATGGCATACCGCGACGCCCCATTCTTCGTGCCGTGCTTATGGCTTCCCACGGCAAGGGGCGGGAAACCGATGGTGACCCGATCCCGCGGCCGCAAGCAGCGGAAGAAACCCTCGCATGATTCATGCCTTGCCGGTTGCTCTTCCACCCCCTGCCACACACCACTTAGTAATAAGCCTTATCAGCCTTTCCATCCTAAAAAAAGACTAATTTAATCCCAGAGTTTATCTGTATCACCTGCTGGATCAGTCGCTCGCCGGGAGCAAGCCCGATCCTCCCCGATCCAAGCAGGTGTCCACCAGACCGGGGGCGGATCAGCTTCTTTCGGCATTCGCGGCATCGGCCCCTTCTGCTATCTCACCTATGTCCTGAATGGGGTGGGCTTCGCGAAGCGCGAATTTCTCTGGGGCGTGGTCGGTTTCATTGTATTGTTATCGAACATGGCCCATGGCGCGATGGTGATCCCGATCCTGCGCGCGATGGAGGCCTATCGCCCTTCCGCCCTCAGGGAACGGACGCCCATGCCGACACCCGTTGACCGCCGGCAACGCGGTCGCATTCTCCATATCCGCTCCGGGCGATCCCCGGAGGAAACCCTGGTCATCCGTGGCGCCGTCATCCTCGCGTTGATCATCACGGTGATCGCCGTGTTCTGGTTCGACCGCGACGGGCTCAAGGATCAGATCGACGGCCATATCAGCTTCGCCGATATCCTCTATTTCGCCATGATCACCGTAACCACCGTCGGCTACGGCGACATCGTTCCGGTCAGCGACACCGCGCGGCTGATCGACGCTTTCGCGGTGACCCCCATCCGGGTCTTCATCTGGTTCATTTTTCTGGGCACGGCGTACGAGTTCGTCGTGCAGAAGATCGTGGAGGACTTCCGCATGAAGCGGCTTCAACAGAACCTGCAGGGCCACATTGTCCTGTGCGGCTTTGGGCACAGCGCCGCCATCGCGGCGAAGGAAATGGTCACCAAGGGCCATCCACCCGAGCGGATTGTCGCCATCGACACGGCGGAGGACCGCATCCTCCTCGCCGCTGAAACCGGCTTCGTCGGCCTGTTGGGTGATGCCACCAGCGAGGAACTGGTGTCCAAGGCTTGCGTCGACCGCGCCAAGGCGATCATCGTCAGCACGGGCCGGGACGACACCACGATCCTGGTGATCCTGACTGTCCGCCAGTTGGCCCCCCAAGCCAAGGTCATCGCCAGCATCAAGGAGGAGGAAAACGTCAAGCTGGCCCGCCAAGGCGGCGCCGATCTGGTTGTCTCACCGCCCCGGATAGGCGGCTATCTCCTTGCCGATTCCGTGGAAACCCAGCATGTCACGCCCTTCCTGTGCGATCTGATGTCGACGACCGGAACGCTGGAAATGGAGGAGCGCGAGGCCGGGGCTGAGGAAATCGGCAAGACCATGGCGGATGTGAGGACTGGTCTGGTCATTCAGGTCCACAGTAGCGGCCGGGATATTCCATGCTTTGAGCGTGACCGCTATGTCATCCAGGCTGGCGACATCTTGCTGCTGATCAACCCACCCCGTGGAACCGGCCGGGCACATTGAAGTCCTGGTCCTTGATGGCCATGCCCATCGGGGTATGGCCGTTGAGCATCGCATTTCTGGACCGGGCGGCGGCGGATGGCTGGCCTCCAGACCGCATCAAGGTCGATGGCATTTGTGTCGGACCGCGGATGGACGCGCGGCTCCGTTGCTTTTCACACGGACTCGACAAACGCCGCCACCTCGGCGAAGGCTCGCTCCAACTGGGGCGCGCAGGTAAGGATAGCGGGCCAGTCGGCGGACTGGGCGGCCTGTTCCAGGGCGCGGGCGCTGGCGGCCATGGCCTTGGCGCCGGCGGTGTGGGCCGAGCCCTTCAGGTTGTGGGCGGCGCTGCGCACACCATCGGCGGAGCGCTGGTCGATGGCATGGCGCATCGTGCCCAGAACCTCTCGGCTGACCGTGACGAAATCGCTCAGGAGTTCGCGGACCATGGCGGAATCGTCGCCGCAGATGGCCGACAGATTGGCCAAGTCCACCGGGGCGTTTTTCGGTCCGGCCGCTGGAGCCGGAGCCGGGGCCGGAGTTGGGGCCGAAGCCGGAGGGGAAGGGGGAATTTGGGCCGGTGGTTCGGTGGCCACGCCCGGCGGTACCCAGCGGGCCAACTCCACGGCCAGCTTGGTCATATCGATGGGCTTGGACAGATAGCTGTCCATGCCGGCGGCGATGCAGTGCTCGGCCTCGCCCTGAAGCGCGTTGGCGGTAATGGCGACGATCGGCAGGTGGCGCCCGGTGATGGCCTCGCGCTCGCGGATGCGGCGGGTCAGTTCCAGCCCGTCCATCTCCGGCATGTGGCAATCGGTGAGCAGCACCGCGTAGGGCTTGGCGTCCAGCGCCTTCAACGCCGCCATCCCGTTCTCCACCATCTCGGCGGCGTAGCCCAGATTGCCGAGTTGGAGACCGATCACCTTGCGGTTGGTGGCGTTGTCCTCGGCCACCAGGATCAGGCGGCCCTGCTCCAGGGCCTCGGCGGTGGTGGGGGCGCGGGTCGGGGGCATCGGGAGAGGGCGGCGCAGATCCACCGGCTCCACGTCGGGGCTGGCCCGGTTGGCGGCCACCGCCACCGCCCGCACCAGCGCCGAGCGGCGCGCCGGCTTGGTGGTCAGCACCGTCGAGCCCGAGCGGCGGGTGATGTGCGGGTCCTGCTCGGCCAGGGGATGAACCAGCATGACGGTGGGCAGCGGCGCCCCGTCCTGCGCCCGTGCCAGCGTCTCGCGCACGGCGCCCGGTGCGTCGAGATAGCCGCGGCCGTCGACCACCACCACGTTGTAGGGGCGGCCGCAGGCCCGCGCCGCCTCCAGCGTGGCCGGGACGATGGTCAGGTCGTTCACGGCGATCACCTCGGCCTTGGCCGATTCGAGGTAGCGTCCGATGATGAAGCCGTAATCGGGGTCTTCCACCGCTACCAGCACCAGCAACCGGGAAAGATCGGGATCGGCCGGCGCCTCGTCGTCGGATCCGACGTCGAGCATCAGGCGCACCCAGAAGGTGGAGCCCTGGCCCGGCGTGCTGTCCACCCCGATCTCTCCGCCCATCAACTCCGCCAGCCGGCGGCAGATCGACAGGCCGAGGCCCGTGCCGCCAAAGCGCCGGGTGGTGGAGCTTTCCGCCTGGGTGAAGGGCTGGAACAGCTTGCCGATGGCTTCCGGCGATATGCCGATGCCGGTGTCGGCGACGCTGAGGCGCAAATCGGCACGGCCCTGGGCCGCCTGCTCCAGGTCGAGCCGGATCATTACCTTGCCGGTGCCGGTGAACTTGATGGCATTGCCGGCGAGGTTGAACAGGATCTGGCGCAGCCGCACCGGATCGCCCAGCAGCCGCGGCGGAATCGCCGGATCGACAAAGGTCTGAAGCTCGATGTCCTTGCGCCGCGCGCTCGGCGCCAGAGTTTCGGTCACCCCCTCCACCAGCGCCGTCGGCGCCAGCGCCACCCGCTCCAGGTCCAGCCGTCCGGCCTCGATCTTGGAGAAGTCGAGGATATCGTCGATGATGTGCAGCAGCCAGTTGGCCGACTCGCGGATGGTCGCCACCTTGTCCATCTGGTCGGGATCGAGCCGGGTGCGTTCCAGAATCTCCAGCATGCCGAGCACGCCGTTCATCGGGCTGCGAATCTCGTGGCTCATGGTGGCGAGAAAGGCGGATTTGGCCTGGGCGGCGGCTTCTGCCTGGTCCTTGGCGTCCTTCAGCGCCCGCTCGGCCTCCTTGCGGCTGGTAATGTCGTAGACCCAGTTGAGGTAGGCCGGCTCGCCTTCCAGCAGGGTGCGGTCGCCGGACAACAGCGCCCAGAAGTCCGTGCCGTCGGCGCGGCGCAGGCGGACCTCGGCGTCGCGGATTTCGTCGTTGCGCACCAGCCGATCGAGCTGGCGGGCGTAGTCCCGCTCCTCGGCGAACATCTCGAAGGCGTTGGCGTCCACCAGATGATCCTTGGACACCCCCATGATCTCGGCCAGCCGCCCGTTGCAAAACAGCAGCGTGCCGTCGGCGCGGAGCGCGCCCACCCCCACCGGGCTCGTTTCGAGGATATGGCGCAGCCGGGCGTAGCTTTCCTGAAGCTCGGCGGTGCGCCGCGACACCTTTTCCTCGATGGACATGATGTGTTCGTAGGATCTCAACGCCGAGATGACGGCGATGAACAGGGACTCCGACGACATATCGGCCTTGGACCGGTAGTCGTTGATGTCGTAGTCGACGATCACCTCGCGCTGGGGGGCAAGGCCCGGCTGGCCGGTGCGCAGAATGATGCGCACCTCCTTGCGCTGCATCTCGCCGCGAATCTCGCGCGTCAGGCCCAGGCCCGCCGAATCGTTTTCCATCACCACGTCGAGCAGAATCACCGCGATGTCGTGGCGTTCGGCCAGGACGCGGCGGGCCTCGCGCGCGGAGTAGGCGGAAATCAGCTCGAACGGGCGGCCGTTGAAGACGGCATCGGCCAGGATGAGCTGGGTCATGGAATGGACGTCTTCCTCGTCGTCCACCACCAGGATCGGCCAAGGCGCGACCGCACGTCCGCTGTCCTCGCCCTCCTCGGCGAAGGTCAGTTCGTCATCGTCATCAAGCAGGGCCGGCAGGCTCATCCGCGGAGGGTTCTCTCGAATCTCGAATGTTTCATCATGCCTTAGTTGGGGCGGTCTGGGGAATACGTAGCGTAAAGAGAGTCCCTTGTCCCTCGGTACTCTCGCAGGTAATTCTCCCGCCCAACGATTGCGTGACCAGATTGAAGACGATGTGCAGGCCGAGACCGGAACCGCCGGCACCGCGCCTGGTGGTGAAGAAGGGTTCGAAAATCTTGTCCAGGCTTTCCGGCGGGATGCCCCGTCCGTCGTCCTGGAAGCGGATTTCGATATCGTCGTCGTCCAGGATGACGGTAATGGCGATGTGGCCGGTCTGCTCCTCCTCGAAGGCGTGAACCAGCGCGTTGATGACCAGGTTGGTCATGACCTGCGACAGGGCGCCGGGGTAGCTGTTCACCATCAGGCTTTCCGGGCACTCCAGCGCGATCCGGTGCTGCAAGCCCTTGAGGCGGGGCCGCAGCGAGGTGATGATTTCCTCCAGGTAGTCCTTGAGCCCGAAAGTCCGCCGCTCGGCCGAGGTCTGGTCCACCGCCACCCGTTTGAAGCTCTGGATCAGCTCCGAGGCGCGAGTCAGGTTGGTCAGTATCAGCCGACTCGACTCGCTGGCATGGGCCACGTAGGTGGACAGGTCCGACTTCTTCATCGCCCCCTTCTCGAACGCCTCGCGCAGCACGCGGGTGCGGCTGTCGAGGTAGGTGGCGCAGCCGTAGGCGATGCCGACGGGGGTGTTGATCTCATGCGCCACGCCGGCCACGAGAAGCGCGAGGCTGGCCATCTTTTCGGCCTGCACCAGACTGGCCTGGGTTTCCTTCAATTCCTCGTACGCCCGTTCCGTTTCCTGCATGGCCAGGAACATCTCCTCGGCCGAGCGGGTTTCCACCGTGATGTCGGTGAAGGTGCGCACGAAACCACCTTCGGGCAGCGGGTTGGTATGGACCTGGAGCACCGTGCCGTTCGGGCGGCGGCGCTTGTAGCTGTAGGCCTCCCCCCTGTTCTTTGCCCAGGCGGCGATCTGGGGCTGGGGGGTGGGGCCGAAGTCGTCGAACTCGCCGCGCTCGATCTGGTAATGCACCAGTTCGTCGAAGGAGGGGCGGGCGGACAGGAAATCCGACGGCAGGTCGAGAAGTTCGCAGACGCGGCGGTTGTGGACCACCAGGTTGAGGTCGGCATCCACCATCAAAATGCCCTGGTCCAGGTTCTCCAACGCCGCCTGGAGGATCGAGCGCTCGCGGGCCAGCGCCTGACGCGCCCGAACGCGTTCGGTGACGTCGGCCATGGTGCCGGTCAGGCGAATCGCGTTGCCGTCGGGATCGCGGATGGCGGTGGCCTTGTCCTCGATCCACACCCACGAGCCGTCCCTGTGGCGCATGCGGTAGACCGATTCGTAGGTGGGGGCCTCGCCGGACATATGGCGCTGCATCTCCCGCAGGGCCATGGGCCGTTCGGCGGGATGCACCAGCGCCTCCCACGTACCCCGCGACATCTGGCACTCGTCCGGATCGTAGCCCAGCATGGCGGGGAAGCCCGGCGACCACCAATAGGCATCGGTGACGAGGTTATAGTCCCACACCGAGGAGCGGGTGGCGGTGATGGCCAGCGACAGGCGCTCCTCGCTCTGCCGCAAGGCGGATTCCTCGGCGGTCAGGCGCTCCAGCATCCGGTTGTAGGCCCCGATCACCCGGCCAAGCTCGTCCGCCGAGGTCCAGGCGACGGGGCGGCGGATATGGCGGTCCTCGGCCAGCCGGATCGAGTCGATCAGCCGGCTCAGCGGCTTGCCGATGGTCATACGGTGGGCGACCAGCGCGGTGACCACCGTCCCCAGCAGGACGAACAGAAGAAGCCCCAGGCTGCTCAGGATTTCGGCCCGAATCTGGGTCAGCACCGTGTTGTGCAGGAAGAAAAGGCGGATGGTGCCGAGCCGCCGGCTCTGCACGTGAATGGGACGCTCCACCATGCCGTCAAAGGCGGCGGCGTCGCAGTCGTTGCCCGGCCAGGAGTAGCGCACGCTGGCCAGATCGTCGGTAACCAGGATGCACCCCAGTTCCTGGTTGATCGAAATGGCCTCGATGATGTGTTCGGTGCTTTCCGTGTCAAAGGACCACAGGCTGCTGGCCAGCGCCGTCGCGTTGATTTCGGCGATCGAGGTGAGCTTGTGGTCAAGCGCTCGCTTCAGCTCGGCATATTTGTGGTAAAAGTAGAAGGAGGAAAAACCAGAGGTGGAGGTGATCAAAATGGGAATCAGGATGATCAGAAACTTTGCCGATAATGTCGGAATTTTACGCCACATGCGTATGTACCTTGGCCCGTTACGCGCGCTAAGCAGTCGCCTGATGTCGATGGGTATTCGTCAAAGTTAGTCGTGACGGGGCGGACGCTACCAGGAATTTGCGGCGCTGTCTGCCGCCGCCTTGATCTTTGGCGCTGTTTTTGACCTGCACACCGATTTGACCTGTCGACGGGACGTGGGCTTGAGACTGAAGCGAACTTCCGCTACAGTCTCGCGTAATTTGCGGTGTATCGGTGACGATGTTCGTCATATCCGGTCGAGTCGATGCCGACGCCACTACCGTATGCACTTCTGTATGGCGCGAGTGACGATTCGATGTCCGGTCGTGCCCTTCCCAAGGTCTGGAGGAATCTCAACAATGGAGTTCACAAGCAGCACGACGCCGGAAGGTATCGTGGCGTGTCTGACGGGCCGGCTGGAGTTTACCGACCACGACCGTCTGCGTGATATCGTGGCGCTTCTCAATGAACCGGGGCTTCGGACATTCGTCATCGATCTGGCGAATCTGGAATTCATCGATTCCGCCGGTATCGGCATGCTCCTGATCCTGCTTGAGGAAGCGGAGCAGCGGAACATCCGGTTCATGGTCCGTGGGGCCCGGGACACCGTCAAGCGCTCGCTCGATCTGGCCAAGATTGGCGAGATCCTCACCCTCGAAAATTGACCAGATCCAGGATCATCGCCCGGCCATTCTGTGTCGTTGCCGATCGCATCCCCGCGTCGGTGAAGGGCGAGGTGGCGTCGCGCCTTGGCTTGTCGGTGGCTTCCGTCGCCGGAACCGTGGCTCCGTTGGGCGCCGAGGCTCTGCTTTTATCGGATATTTCCGGGGAGACGCTGGAGCAGGCTTTGCGCCAGCCCTTCACAGGCTATGTGGAACTGGACGGCGATAATGACACGGTCGACGACGGCGTCCTGGCGGCGCTGGCGACGCAATGCTTCTACCTGTCGCTGACCACGGCGACGGCCATGGGCATGCGCAGCGCCGTGCTGGTGTGCGACGCGCTGCACGAGCGCGGCGTGCTGTCCAAGGCACGGCGGCCCAATATCGAATTGTGCCTGCATGAGGCCGTTGCCAACGCGTTGGTCCATGGCAACCTGGGCGTTCCCAGTTCCGTCAAGGCCCAGCCCGAAGGCTACAAGCTGTTCAGCCAACTGATCCACGACCGGCTGGAGGACGCGGCGGCTCGCCGCCGCCGTGTGGAAATCTTCGCGCGCTGGGACGACGAGAGCCTGGTCCTGGGCGTGGCCGACCAGGGGGGAGGCTTTGACCTCGCGTGCCTGCCGGCGAAAAACGACGAAAATGCACCGTCGGGGCGCGGTTTCTTGTTCATGCGGGAATTGACGACCTCGGTAAATGTCACCGACGGTGGGCGGTGTACGTCTATGTGTTTTCCCGTTTGACCGGAGAGGGCGCATGACCATCTCGCTCGCCGACAGCCGCGTCCTGATCGTTGACGACAACGAATTCAACCGCAAATCCCTGGCCATGGTGATTCGCAAGGCCGGGATCGTCGCCATCGAATTCGCGGTGGACGGGCTGGACGGCTTGGCCAAGGTGGAGGGCTTCCATCCCGACCTGATCCTGCTGGACGTCGACATGCCGAACCTGGACGGCCTGGAGATGTGCCGCCGGCTGCGCGCCAATCCCGCGCACGCCACCCTGCCGGTCCTGTTTCAGACGGCGCTCGACAGCGACCAGGAACAGGTGAACTGCTTCAACGCCGGCGGCAGTGACTTCATCTCCAAGCCGATCAAGCCCGGCGAATGTGTGGCGCGGGTTCGGCACCAGCTGGAAAAGCGCAAGTTGTTCAACGACTTGTCCGCGTTTCGCGAGCGCGTGGAACGGGAACTTCGCCACGCCCAGGCGATGCAGCTCTCGCTCCTGCCGGAAAAGGAAACGCTGGAGGCGGTGGGGGCCAGACATGGCCTCGCCATCTCGTCGCACTTCGAAACCTCATCGGAGCTGGGGGGCGATCTGTGGACGGTGTTCGATCTCGATGACGACCACGTCGGCTTCTTGATTGTCGACTTCGCCGGCCATGGCATCACCGCCGCCATCAACACTTTTCGTCTGCATACCGTGTTCGAGCGGCTGTCGGACGACCGCTACGATCCTAGCGTCTGGCTCACCGCCCTGAGCGCCCAGCTCAAGGAGGTTCTGCCGGTGGGGCAGTTCGCCACGGCCTTTTACGGCGTGCTCGACATCACGACGGACACCATGCTCTTCGCCACCGCCGGCGCGCCCAACCCGGTGCTGGGCGTCGGCGTCGGCGTCGGCGACGGCATCAGTCTTGTCGACTCGGCCGGCTTCCCGCTGGGGGCGACGCGGCGGGCAGTCTACCAGAACCGCACGCTCAGTCTGCCCAAAGGCGGCTTCCTGTTCCTTTATTCCGATGCGCTGATCGAGTGCCAGGACAGACAGGGCAAGGCGCTGGAGCACGATGGCGTGCTGACGCTGGTGCGCCAAGCCGTGGTCGAGCAGCCCGGCGCACCGCTCGACTGGATGCTCGACCGCTTTTTCGGCGCCGTCGATCGCCCCTTGCGGGATGATCTGACCGCCGTGTGGATCGAGCGGCGGCGGGATTGAGAACGCGCGCCTTTGAACGCGCGCCTACTCCGCTTCGGTTAGTTCACTCATGATCAGTTGGGTGGCGCGCAGCAGCGACGGGTTGGGTTCGCGGGGAGGCTCCCCTTCGTCTTCCCAGGGGGACGGGCTGATGCGGCGCTTGAGTTCGCGGGCCGCCTCCACCACCAGATAGCTTAGCCGCACATCGGGCAGGGCGGCGACGAGATCGGCCAGTTCGGGGTTGCTCACTTTTGCCGGGTCGAATACCGCGGCGGGCTGGGGGGGCGGGGCGGACGATTCCTCCCGTCCCGGCTCGGCCGCTGGCGCAGGGGGCGGCGCGTGGGCCGGTTCCGGCTTGCCGACGGCGGCGGGTGGAGGGGCAGTTCGGCGGCGGCGGCGGGGCCGGCGTGACGTTTCCATTTCGGGCAGGCTGTCGAACAAGCAGGGCTGGGCTTCCTCGGTTGAAGCCGGAGATGTCTCAGACGGGGACATGGGCCATCACCTCCGAAGGCCGCCGGCGGTGGGCAGGCGTTTTCTGCTTGTGTTCACGGTTTATTCTACTCAAACCGTGCCGCCTGTCGAGATGGAAGGTTGGCGCCGACAAGGCTAGGATGCGCCGTGCGCCGCCATCGGGAGAAGAGTCATGAGCCTTGGTTTCTTCGAGACACTGTTGATCGTCGGGATCATCGTTCTGGTGTTCGGCGTGGGCAAGCTGCCCACGGTCATGGGTGATGTCGGCCGCGCCTTACGCACCTTCAAGGACGAAATGCGCGGTGACGGGAGCAAGGATACCGCTCCGGCGGTCGCCGCCGCCCCGCCGGCCGAGCGTGGCGACCGCCCGGCCTGATGCGCCTCACCGCTGGCGGGAGATCAGGACGGCCGTGAGGTCGTCGTCGAATTGTCCCCTGGCTTCCAGGCTCGTCAGCAGGCGCCCGAGGAAGCTGCCGTCGTCGGCCTCCGCCATGTACTCGCTGACCAGGGCGGTCAACCCTTCCTCGTCCAGCACCGCCGTCTCGCTGATCGGCAGTTCGATGGCGGCGTCGGAATAGAGGAACAGCCGGCTGCCGGCCGGCATCGCCATCTCGCGGTTCTCGTAGGTGGCCTGGGCCATGATGCCGCAGGGCAGCCCGCTGGAATCCCCCAGGTTCGGCGTCGTGTCGCCAGGCGCCCACAGCATCGGCTTGGTCGATCCCGCCGAGGCGTAGAAAAAGCAGCCGGCGGCCGGGTCGATCACCCCGGCCAGGATGGTGGCGTACTGCCCGATGGGCAGCAACGGGCACAGGCGCTGATTGACGCCATTGAGGAACTGGGCCGGGTCGAAGTCCTCGACCTCGTACGGCTTGAGAATGGCGTGCAGCCGGAAGGTGTTGAGCGCCGCTCCCACACCATGGCCGGAAAAGTCCACCAGCCACACCACCAGACGCCCCTTGCCGTCGGGGCGCATCTCCCAATAGTCGCCCCCCAGTTCCGACGATGGGGCAAAATGCGAGCATACGCGGATGCCCAGGTCCGCTTCCACCTGCATCGCCTGGGCGGTGGTGGGCAGCAGACGTTCCTGCATCTGGCGGGCCAGCGTCAGCTCGGTTTCCGCTCGCTGGCGGTAGAGCTGGAGATTCGATACCAGCGCGCGATTTTCCAGGTGAATCTTGACGCGCGACAGCAGTTCGACGGCGTTGATCGGCTTAGTGACGTAATCGGTGGCGCCAGCCTCGAAGGCGCGGGCGCGGTCCTCGGCGCGGCTGAGGCTCGATTGCACCAGAACCGGCAAATCCTTGTAGCGCGGGTCGGCGCGCAATTGCTTGCAAGCCTCGAAGCCGTCCAGGTTCGGCATCATGAGGTCGAGCAGGATCAGGTCCGGGTTGAATTGCGGCAGCCGCTCCAGCGCTTCCCGTCCGTCCTCGGCCATGGCCACGTTACGGAAGCCGCCGCGCTCCAGCAAAGCCATCAGGAGGTGCCGGTTGACCCGGTTGTCGTCGACGATGAGGATGCGCCCGCTCTCGATGGCGCTCAGCGTCAGGCCGCCGGCCGGGGGATCGGTGGCTGGGGACGGCGTCGGTTCAGCCATCGGTCCCCTCCGGGGCATGGAACAGCCAGACCAGCGAGTGGTCGTCCAGCGGGGTTTCGCCGACCTTCTCGGCCAGGGTGGTGGTGACGTGGCGGAAGGCGCACTCGGGGTCGGCGCCGCCGCAGGCTTCGCCCACCAGCGCCACCAGACCGGCGCTGCCCGGAGGATTGGAGCGGATATCCAGCGCGTCGAGCACCGCGTTCGAATACAGCATCAGGGCATCCCCCCGGACGAAGGGCATGCAGGCCCGCTCGTAGGTGGCGTCGGCCGACACGCCGAGCGGCAGGCCCACCAGATCTCCCGCCTGCTCCACCGTGCCGTCGCCTTTCAGCATCATGGGGTTGGCGGCGGCGCCAACGGCGTAGCAGAAGGTGTTCGCGGTGCAGTCCACCACGCCGTAGACCATTGCCGCGTGGTCGCCCCGCGCCAGAAGCTCGACGGCGCGGCTGTTGAGCAGCGACAGGAAACCGGCGGGGTCGTCACCGGCCGTTTCGATCATCTCGTGGATCAGGGTATGCATGCGGAACGCGTTCAGCGCCGCCAGCACGCCACGCCCGGCCATGTCGAGGAGATAGACGCCGATACGCCCGCCGGGCAGCGCGTGTACCCCCCAGATGTCCCCGCCCAGCTCCGACGACAGCAGCGTGTGGGAGAGGATGGCGAGACCCGATGCCTTCTTCAACCGCGCCAGGGCCGAGGCGCCAGGCAGAAGGTGGTCGTACATCGACCGCGCCATGTCCAGTTCACTCTCCACCCGATGGCGGAAGGTCTGGAGGTCGCGGATGAGGACACGGTTTTCCAGGTGGATCTTGACGCGCGCCAGAAGCTCGGCACGGTCGAGCGGTTTGGAGACGAGGTCGGTGGTGCCGGCGGCGAACGCCCTGTTGCGGTCCTCCGTCCCCGACAGCGCCGTCTGGACCAGGACCGGCAGGTCGGCCGTCGTCTTGTCGGCGCGCAGGCGCCTCAACACCTCGAAGCCGTCCATCTGTGGCATCATGATATCGAGGATGACAAGGTCCGGCTTGTCGTCGGCAATCATCGCCAGGGCCTCGACGCCGTTGACGGCGTAGCACAGGCGGTGGAAACCGGCTTCGTTCAACAGCGCGCCGATCAGGGTGCGGTTGAAATCGGTATCGTCGACCACCAGGATGCGGCAGTCGTGAATAGGGGCATGAGGCGCCGTCGAGGCGGAAGCGAACGTGAGGGTGGGCGGGGCGCTCACAGCGCGAACCTCATGCGGATACGCCGCCCGTTGTCCAGCAGTTCGTAGGACTGGGCGATGGCGGCGATCAGGTGCAGCCCCCGTCCGCTGGCCTTGGCCGTGGTGGTGGTCGTGGTGGTGGCGGGTTTGCTCTTGCGCCGGCCTCGAAAACCGATCCCCTGGTCGGTGATTTCGACGACCGCCCCTTGGTCCTGGAAGGAAATCAGCACCTCCACCCGGCGGCTGGCGAAGGCGGGATCGGCCATGCGCGCCGTCAGGTCGGCGGCGAAGCGGTCCAGCGCCGACACCGACAGGCCCTTCATGCCGTCCACCTGCAGGTTGCCGTGGACGACGGCGTTGGTGATGGCCTCGTGCAGCGCCAGCTCCATGTCCTCCCGCTTGACCTGGGGTAGGGCGCGGTGGCGGGCGATGGCGCCCACCATGCGGCCGGCAAGGTCGAGCCCCCCGGCGGTATGGGTGGTGAGCGACGCAAAGATGTCGGCCGACATCGCCTCGTCGATGAGATGAATCACCTCGTCGTCGGCATAATCGGCCACCTCGATCCAGGCGGCATAGGATTGGGCGAACCGGTCGTCTATGGCGTCCTCGGGCGCCGGACCCATCAGCAGGAACACCCGGTCGGGGGCGGTCTGGCCGGGGGCGCCGCCACTCCACACCGGCATGCCGACGGTTTGCGACAGCCGGTCGAGCCGATCCGGCGGAAGCCCGAGACCCGCGAGTGCTGCGTCCTGGGGAGGCGCCACGATCCGCCGCCTTATTCTTCGATCGTGATGATCTTGCCGAGCTGGGCGACCGACAGGACACGCTTGACCTGCCCTTGGGCGCTCCTCAAGACAAACTGCTTATCGGCGTTCGCCAACTCCTCCCGCGCGATCAGCAGCATACCGATGCCGGCCGAATCGACGAACTCCAGATTGGCGAGATCGACCACCTGCCGCTTGCCCTTGCTCTGGAGCAACTCCTGGATCAGGGCGCGCAGCTTGGCGTGATCGTTGAACGTTAACCGCCCCCGCAAGCGAGCCACGGCTTCCTGATCGCGATATTCGACTCCATAGTCCATCGACTTCTCTGTCCCCTGGTGGGATGGCCGCCGCGGGATCGCCCGCAATGGCCCCAGTCTGCAATCACGGCGTCCTTGCGGAACACCCGGCTCAAGTGGTTCGAAACAAAAGCGTAATACGCCTCTAAAAGAGTTCGATATCGCCTTCCTGACTTTCTTCCGAGGGCAAGTCGGCGTCAAGTGCTCCGTGTTCATCCAGCGCGGTGCCTTCCAACAGCAGCCGGCGCACGAACCGCTGGCGCATTTCCGACAAGGTGAACCGGCCCAGAAGCTGGTCCAACCATTCGTTGGGAATGGGAACCTCGACCGAATCCGGGATAATGGCCTGGGTGCGGCCGGTCAGGTCCTCCAGGCCGGCGTTCATGATCATCATGCTGTCGCAGACGTTCTCGATTCGCTGTTTGGCCAGATCCTGGAACTGCATGCCGGTGACCATGCGGCCGATGTTTTGCGACATGACGCCCGAGGAGTGGGCGGTATGCTCCAGCACTTCCTGGAAGTGGGCGGTCTGGGTGACCAGACTTTCCATGGTCTTGTCGATGCGCTCCTTGGCCAGCATCTGTGGCGACATGTCGGTGTTGGCGATGTGGCGCAGGATTTCGTGACCCTCGCGCACGCCCTTGACCACCGCCATCACCTTGGAGCGCATGCGCTCCGCCAGGTCCGACGTGGTGCGCGACAGGTGCCGCACCTCGTTGGCGACCACGGCGAAGGTCTTGCCGGCCTCCCCGGCGCGCGACGCCTCGATGGTGGCGTTCAGCGCCAGGAAATTGGTTTGGCGGTTGATGGAGTCGATGTCGCCGATGCTCTTTTCCAGCTCGGTGACGTCGCGCTGCACGTCGTCGAGCAGATAGACCATGTTCATGGCCCTCATGGAGAGATTGACGATGTTGCCGATCATCTCCGTCAGAATTTGCTGCATGGACGATACGACTTCGTCCAGCGGCACCCGCTCGCCGTCGATGGGCACCGAGTTGGCTACGGCGATGATCTCTTCCACCCGCGTGGCCTGCTCCAGGGCCGACTGGGCCAACTCGCGAAAACGCGACGACAGGTCGAGGGTGGAGTTCTCCACCAGGAGCGACGTGCGCTCCAATTCGCCGCGCACCACGGCCAGCGTCTGGCGCTGGGTATGGGCGAAGCCCATCCACACCCCCAGAAGCTCGTGTTCCTTGGCCAGCTTGTTCTCGCAGGAGCTGAGGTCGGAGGGGGCCGGCTCCGGCATGTGGGCCGACGCATGGGCGGCGGACGCGTGCGGATGGGGACCGGACTGTCCTCCCGCAAGCTCGTCTTGGCCATGGCGGCCACGCCAGGCAAACACCATTCTCCCGCTCCTCAATTCGTTCGCGGCCGCTCGCCGATGGCGTCGATCGCGCGCAACATCTCCGCCGGAATCTGGGCCAGCGGCAACTCCACCACAACGCCTCCGGCTTCCTTGGCGCACTTGGGCATCCCGTACACCACGCAACTCGACTCCGTCTCGCCGATGGTGTGGGCGCCGGCCTGACGCATCGCCGCCATGCCGCTTGCCCCGTCGCGGCCCATGCCGCTGAGGATGACGCCGACGGCGTTGCCGGCCGCCGCCTTGGCGACCGAGTGGAACAGCACGTCCACCGACGGGCGGTGGCCGCTGACCGGAGGGGAGTCCTCCAAATGGCAGTGGTATCCCCCACCATCCCGTACCACGGCCAGATGACGATCTCCAGGGGCAATGAAAATATGGCCGGGCAGCAGCTTGGCGCCTTCGGTCGCCAACTCCACCCTGGGCAGGCTCATCTTGTCGAGTCGCTGGGCGAAGCTGGCGACATAGCTCGGCCCCATGTGCTGGGCGATGACGATGGGCGGGCATTCCGCCGGCAGCACCGACAAGATGTCGCGGATGCGCTCCACCCCGCCGGTGGAGGCGCCGATGGCGATGAACCGGCTCGACGTGCGCAGGCGCGGCGGCGGCAGGATGTTGGGGTGGGCCGGCACCGGGCGGCGGATGCCCACCCGCGCCAGGGCGGCCAGCTTGACCTTTTCGACCAGCTGATCGCGCAATTCGGCGAAGGCATCGCCCTGGGGATGGGCCGACGGCTTGGCCACGTAGTCCACCGCCCCCAGTTCCAGCGCCTTGATGGTGGCGTCCGAGCCTTCCTTGGTCAAGGTGGAGACCATCACCACCGGCATGGGCCGCAGCGTCATGATCTTTTCCAGGAACGACAGGCCGTCCATGCGCGGCATCTCGACGTCCAACGTCACCACGTCGGGATTGGTGGTCTTGATCACCTCGCGCGCCTCATAGGGATCGCGCGCCGTGCCCACCACCGTGATGGCGCCGTCGCCGCCGAGCGCTTCGGCCAGTATCTGGCGCATGAGCGCGCTGTCGTCGACGATCACGACGCGGATGTGCTTCGGCATGGCTCGTCAGTCCCCGAAAAGCTCGACGTCGCCCTCGATGCGCTGGGCGCGCAGCTTGGAGCGGAACGACAGCTCGTGGTGGATGGTTTCGTTCATCGCCTCCGGGCGCAGCAGCTTGCGCATGGCGCGGCCGGTGACGGGGTAGAAGTGAACGCGTCGGGCCTGGGTGCCGCCCAGGTCCTGGCCCACCAGTTCCAATCCCTCGCGTTCGATGTAGTCGAGCACGAAGGCGGCATTCTGGGCACCGACGTCGTAGGAGGAGTCGATCACCTTGGCGCCGCCGAACACCTTGATCTGTAGGCGGTTGCGCCTGGCACCCTGGGACAGCACGTTGTTGATCAGGAACTCCATGGCGACCGAGCCGTAGCGGGCGGCATCGTTCACCCCGCCCGGCGAATTTTCCGGCACGTCGGGCAGGAGGAAGTGGTTCATGCCCCCAACCAACGCCACGGGATCGCGGACACAGGCGGCCACGCAGCTTCCCAGCGTGGTGACCAGCATCACCTCGGGGTGGGTGGAAACCTTGTGCTCCCCCAGCATCACCTTGATGACGTCGGCCCCATAGTGGGGGTGGTAGTAGCCGCCGCTTGCCTTTTTGTCGCCGGGTCGCCGGAAGGGCGATGAAACCATGGTCACGCCTTCCGGTAGATGGTGGGACCGGCCTGATGGAACGCATCGGACACGCCGTACAGGCTTTCCGAGTGGCCGAGGTAGAGGAAGCCGTGCGGCGCCAGCAGATGATGGAATTTCTCGATCACCTGGGTGCGGCCGGAACGGTCGAAGTAAATCAGAACGTTGCGGCAGAAGATGGCGTCGAACGGGCCCTTCATCGGCCACGACTCCATCAGGTTCAGCGCCTTGAAGGTGATGAGCCGGCGCAGGTCGTCCGACATGGACAGGCTGGTGTCGCCGCCCTCGCGCACCCGGTGGGTGAATCGCTCGCGCAGGTTTCCGGGAATGCCATCGGCCTGATCCGGGGCGTAGACGCCGCGCCGGGCGGTGTCGACCATATGGGTGTCGATGTCGGTGGCGAGAATCCGGGCGTCCCACGACCGCAGGTCCGGAAGTTGCGAGGCCACCATCATGGCCAGGGTATAGGGCTCCTGCCCCGACGAACAGCCGGCCGACCAGATGCGCAGCCGCGGTTTGGAGCGGCCAGCGCCGGCCTGGGCCTGACGCACCGTCGGCAGCAGCACCTTGCCGACATGCTCGAAATGGTGGGGCTCGCGGAAGAAGTGGGTGAGGTTGGTGGTCAGCGCGTTGACCAGATACCCGATCTCGCCCGCTCCCTCCTCGCTCTCCAGCATCGTGCAGTAGGTGTCGAAGTCGGGCAGGTGCAACTCGCGCAGGCGCCGCGCCAGCCGGGAGTAGACCATCTCGATCTTGTGCGGCGCGAGGCTGATGCCGGCCAGTTGATAGAGCAGCCGGGCGATCATGTCGAAGTGGCGGCGCTCGAACGGGAATTCCCGGCGCCCCCCCGGCGACGGCGCGCCATCGGTGTCTATGGTACCGGTATGGTGGGGGGGGCGGGACATCGACGCTCAGTGGGGCTCGGCGGTGATCTGGGCGCGCGCCGTCAACGGCTCGTCGGCCACCATGTCGGAGGCGAACAGACGCTCGACGTTCAGCAGCGTCACCATCCGGTCCTCGGCGGTGAACAGGCCGGCGAGATAGTGGGCATCGACCATGCCGGTATCCATGCTCGGCGGCGGCTTGATCTGGTCATGCGCCATGGCGACGATGTCGGAGATGGCGTCCACCAGGATGCCGCGCGTGCGCTCCCCCACCTGGATTACCACCACCACATGGCGCTTGGTCACCTCGGTGGCGCCGCCGCCGAAGCGGGCGCGCAGGTCGAAGATGGGGATGATGACGCCGCGCAGGTTGATCACCCCGCGCACGTATTCCGGCAGGTTCGGCAGCTTGGATTCCAGCGTCCAGCCGCGAATCTCGCGCACCGACAGGATGTTGACGCCGTACTCCTCCTCGCCGACCGTGAAGGTGACGTACTGCTCTTCCTTGATGCGGGTGGCGACCACGGCATCGGTGCGGTGTCCGGACAGCGGGGCCAGGGAAGTGGCGGGGCTCATCGTCCTTGTCTCCTTCAGACCGCTTCGAGTAGGGGGACCGCGTCCGGCGCCGGCTGGCGGATGCTGGCCGAGGAGGACTGCCGGCTCATTTCCTGCAAACCGGCCACGTCGAGGATAAGGGCGACACGGCCATCGCCCAGGATGGTGGCGGCGGCCACGCCGTCGAGCCGCCGGTAGTTGGCTTCCAGGCTCTTGATGACCACCTGCTGCTGGCCCAGCACCTCGTCCACGACGAGGCCGAGCCGGCCGCCGTCCTCGGTTTCCACCAGCACCACCAAGCCCTTGGTGGCGTCGCCGATGGCCTTGGGAATGCCGAAGAGATGGTTGAGGTACACCAGCCGCACGTATTCGCCGCGCGCCATGATGACGTCGCACTGGTTGACAAGGCCATGCAGGTCGGCGGGCTTGGGCCGCAGGCTTTCGACGATGTTGGTCAGCGGCAGCACGAACCGCTCCTCGCCGACTGAGATCACCATGCCGTCGAGCACCGCCAGTGTCAGCGGCAGCGACAGCACGAAGCGCGAGCCTTCGCCCGGCACGGAATAGACGGTGATGCGACCGCCCAGGTTGGTGATGTTGCGGCGGACCACGTCCATGCCGACGCCGCGGCCGGAGATGTTGGACACCTTGTCGGCGGTGGAGAAGCCGGGCAGGAAGATCAGGTTGTCGATCTCCTCGTCCGACAGGCTGGCACCCGCCGGGATCAGCCCCTTTTCCTGGGCCTTTTGCAGGACGCGCGGCCGGTTGATGCCGCGTCCGTCGTCCGACACCTCGATGACGATGCGGCCGGAGCGGTGCTGCGCCGACAGATGGACCGTGCCGGTGCGCGGTTTGCCCGCCGCCTCACGGTCGTTCGGCGTCTCCAGGCCGTGGTCGATGGAGTTGCGGATCATGTGGGTCAGCGGATCGACGAGATTTTCCACTACGGTCTTGTCGACCTCGGTGTTCTCGCCGGACATCACCAGCACCACGTCCTTGCCGGTTTCCTGCGCCAGCTCACGCGCCAGACGCGGCATGCGGGC
>DASPMK010000168.1:0-23112 GCA_035627075.1 Azospirillaceae bacterium | reverse complement strand
CGCTGACGCCGAAGACGCGGGCCATCGTGCCGGTGTCGATCCTCGGCAACCCGGCCGCGCTGGACGTGATGCGCGCCTTCGCCGATGCGCACGGCCTGTACTTCATCGAGGACAACTGCGAGTCGATGGACGCCGAGCTGAACGGCAAGAAGGCCGGCACCTTCGGCGACCTCAACACCTTCAGCTTCTTCTTCTCGCACCACATCTCGACGATGGAAGGCGGGATGATCCTGACCGACGACCTGGAACTGGCGCACCTCTGCCGCTCCATGCGCGCGCACGGCTGGACCCGCGACCTGCCGCCCGACACGCCGCTGTACGAGCGCCGCTCGTCCGACCATTTCGAGGCGTACCGCTTCATCCTGCCCGGCTACAACGTCCGCCCGCTGGAGCTGGAGGGTGCCGTGGGGCGCGAGCAGCTGAAGAAGCTGCCGGCGATGACCGCGCAGCGCCGCAAGAACCTGGTGCTGTTCCAGGAGCTGTTCGCCGGCGACGAGCGCTTCATCATCCAGCGCGAGAACGGCGTCTCGTCCGCCTTCAGCTTCACGGTCATTCTCAACCCGGCCCGCAACCCGGACCGGGAGAAGGTCTTCGCCGCCCTGAAGGGGGCCGACATCGGCTTCCGCATCATCACCGGTGGCTGCTTCCTGCGGCACGACGTGCTGAAGCACTACGACTACGACACCGTCGGCGCGATCGAGAACGCGTATCTGGCGCACGATCTCGGATTTTTCGTCGGCAACCACCCGCACGACCTGACGCCGCAGATCACCCGCCTGCGCGAGGTGCTCGACCGTGCGTGCCGCTGAAGGACAGGACACCATGACCGAGAAGCTCAACATCCTCGTCACCGGCGGCGCCGGCTACCTGGGATCCATCATGGTGCCGGCCATGCTGGACGCCGGCCATCGCGTGACCGTGCTGGACAACTTCATGTTCAAGCAGACCTCGCTGGCGAGCGTGTGCGCGCACCCGGACTTCGACGTGGTGCGCGGCGACGCCCGTGACGAGAGCGTCCTCAAGCCGCTCATCAAGTCGGCCGACGTGGTGGTTCCGCTGGCCGCCCTGGTCGGTGCCCCGCTGTGCGACAACGACAAGCTGGGCGCCGAGAGCACCAACCGCGACGCGGTGCTGACGCTGATCCGCCTGCTGTCGCGCGAGCAGCGCATCATGATGCCGGTCACCAACTCCGGCTACGGCATCGGCGAGGCGGGCAAATTCTGCACCGAGGACAGCCCGCTGCGCCCGATCTCGCTGTATGGCCGCACCAAGGTGGAGGCCGAGGCGGCGGTGCTGGAGCGCGGCAACGCCATCTCCTTCCGCCTCGCCACCGTGTTCGGCATGGCGCCGCGCATGCGCATCGACCTGCTGGTCAACGACTTCGTCTACCGCGCCGTGTACGACCGCGCGGTGGTGCTGTTTGAGCCGCACTTCAAGCGCAACTACATCCACATCCGCGACGTCGCGCGCGCCTTCCTGCATGGCCTGGAGAACTTCGAGACGATGAAGGACCGGCCGTACAACGTCGGCCTGTCGGACGCCAACCTCTCCAAGTGGGAGCTGTGCGAGAAGATCCGCGAGCACCTGCCGAAGTTCGTCTTCCTGGAGGCGCCGATCGGCGAGGATCCAGACAAGCGCGACTACATCGTCTCCAACGAGCGGATCGAGGGCACCGGCTACGCCCCGGCCTTCTCGCTCAACGACGGCATACGGGAGTTGATCAAGGGGTACCGGATGGTGCGCAACGCCGTGCACGGCAACGTGTGATGCGGGAAGGACCGCCCACGGACGGCGAACGCCTCGACCTCGTGCTCATCCACCCGGGCGGGCGCGGCCAGGTGTACCAGACGCTCGCCAACGACCTGACGGCCATCGAGCCGCCGCTGTGGTGCGGGCTGATCGCCACCTACTGCCGGCTGCGCGACCACCGCGTCGCCATCATCGACAGCGAGGCCGAAGGGTGGGGACCCGAGGCCGTGGCCGAGCGCGTGGCCGAGTTGAAGCCGCGGCTCGTCGCCATGATCGTCTACGGCCACCAGCCGTCCGCGTCGACCCAGTCGATGCCGGCGGCGGGCGCCGTCTGCCGCGCCGTCAAAGAGCGTGACGCGGCACAGCCCATCGTCATCGTCGGCGGCCATGTGGCGGCACTGCCCGAGCGCACCCTGCGCGAGGAGGCGGTGGACTTCGCCTGCACCGGTGAAGGACCGGTGACCGTGGACGCGCTGCTGCGCGTCCTGAAGGCCGAGCGCCCGGAGGACACGGCGCCGGACTTCGCCGAGGTCCCCGGCATCGTCTACTGGCAGGACGGCGAGCTGCGCCGCACGCTGCCGGCGGCCAACGTCGAGGACCTCGACCGCGACCTGCCGGGCTCGTCGTGGGACTTGCTGCCCATGGACAAGTACCGGGCGCACAACTGGCAGTGCTTCGGCGCCATGGACACGCGCATGCCCTATGCGTCGATCTACACGACGTTGGGATGCCCGTACAAATGCAGCTTCTGCTGCATCAACGCGCCCTTCGGCAAGAACGGCTACCGCTTCCGCAGCCCGGCAGCGGTGCTGAGGGAAATCGACATCTTGGTCGAGCAGTACGGGGTGCGCACCTTCAAGATCGTCGACGAGATGTTCGTGCTGAACGAAAAGCACGTCACGGCGATCTGCGAAGGGCTGATCCCGCGCAACGAGGCGCTGGGCAACACGCTGAACTTCTGGGCCTACGCCCGCGTCGACACGGTGAAGCCGGCGATGCTGGAGATGCTGCGCCGCGCCGGCGTGCGCTGGCTGGCGCTCGGCATCGAATCCGGCTCCAAGCACGTGCGCGACGGCGCCAAGAAGGCGCTGCGGAGCGAGGACATCGTCGGCATCGTGCGCGCCATCCAGGAAGCGGGCATCAACGTCATCGGCAACTACATCTTCGGCTTGCCGGACGACGATCTCCAGTCCATGCGCGAGACGCTCGACCTTGCCAAGGAGTTGAACTGCGAGTTCGCCAACTTCTACTCCGCCATGGCGTATCCCGGTTCACCGCTCTACGCGCAAGCGGTCGAGAAGGGATGGGATCTGCCGGACAGCTGGAGCGGCTTCTCGCAACACAGCTACGACTGCAAGCCGCTGGCGACCGAAAAGGCGTCGGCGGCTGAGGTGTTGCGCTTCCGCGACGCCGCCTTCACCGAGTATTTCTCCAACCCGCGCTACCTGAAGATGGTCGACCAGCGCTTCGGCGCCGCGACCAGCGCCCACATCCGGCACATGACGCGGCACACCCTGCGCCGCCAGTTGCTGGAGGAGGCCGACGGCGGCGACACGACACAGAAGAAGGTCGCCGGTGCAGCCTAAGCAAGCTCTCGAGACGATCGACGTCGCCGTCCTGGCCGGCGGGCTGGGCACACGCATCCGCGGCGTGCTGGGCGATACACCCAAGGTGCTGGCGCCGGTCGCCGGGCGCGCGTTCCTCGGCCACCTGTTGGATTACCTGGCGGGCTTCGGCGCGCAGCGGGTGGTGCTGTGCCTGGGGCATCTGGCCGACCGCGTCACCGCGTGGCTGGCGCAGGGCGATTCGCACCACAGCCTGGACGTGGTGTGTGCGATCGAGCCGCGGCCGATGGGCACGGCGGGCGCGCTGCGCTTCGTGCACGACGAACTGAAGAGCGACCTCGTCCTCGTGATGAACGGCGACACCTTCGTCGACGCCGACCTGCGCGCCTTCGTCGCCTCGCACAGGCTGTCGGGGGCGGAGGCGTCGGTGCTGTGCGTGGAGGTGGAGGACGCCGCCCGCTTCGGCCGTGTCGAGGTCGGGGCCGACGGGCGCATCCAACGCTTCGTCGAGAAGACGCCCGGCAGCGGCACCATCAACGCTGGCGTCTACCTGCTCTCCGCCGCCTTCCTCGACCGCCTCGCCGCGTCGGGCGCCGCGTCGCTGGAGCGCGACGTGCTGGAGCGGCTGCCCGCCGGCACGCTGCACGCCCACGTGGTGCATGGGCGGTTCATCGACATCGGCACGCCGGAAAGCCTCGCCAAGGCGGCCAGCGTGATCGTAGGGGGGGCTCCATGATCCTCACCCGGACCCCGTTCCGCATCTCCTTCTTCGGTGGCGGCACCGACTATCCGAAATGGTACCGCAAGCACGGCGGCGCGGTGATCGGCGGCGCCATCGACAAGTACTGCTACATCAGCCTGCGCACGCTGCCGCCGTTCTTCGCGCACCGGCACCGCATCGTCTATTCCAACGTCGAGCTGGTGAACGACATCGCCGAGATCAAGCACCCGGCGGTGCGTGCCGTGCTGGGGGACATGGGCGTCACCGACGGGCTCGAGATTCACCACGACGGCGACCTGCCGGCCCGCTCCGGCCTGGGCTCCAGCTCGGCCTTCACGGTGGGGCTGCTGAACGCGCTGTACGCCCACCAGGGCCGGATGGTCAGCAAGCGGCACCTCGCACAGGAGGCGATCCGCATCGAGCAGGAGGTCATCGCCGAGAACGTCGGATCGCAGGACCAGGTGTGGGCGGCCTACGGCGGGCTGAACCGCATCGAGTTCCACGCCGACGGGTCGATCGACGTGACGCCGCTGATCATCGACCGTGAACGGCGGGAGGCGCTGCAGGACCATCTGGTGCTCTACTTCACCGGCTTCTCCCGCTACGCCACGGACATCGCCAAGGACAAGATCGCCAACCTGGACAAGCGCGAGACGCAGCTGCGCACGCTGCGCCAGATGGTTGACGAGGCGGCGGCGATCCTCGATGGCGGCGGACGCCCGCTGGAGGACATGGGCCGCCTGCTGCACGAGAGCTGGATGCTGAAGCGCGAGCTGTCGTCCAGCGTCTCCAATTCGGCCATCGACGACCTGTACGAGAGTGCGCTCGCCCATGGTGCGCTGGGCGGCAAGCTGCTGGGGGCTGGCGGCGGCGGCTTCCTGCTGCTGTACGTCCCGCCGGAGCGGCAGGCGCGTTTGCGCGAGCACTTCAAGGACTTGATTGCTGTTCCCGTGCGCTTCGACGTTGGCGGCAGCAAGGTGGTCGTCTACGAGCCGGACGATTTCGCGCGCGAACGGCGAGGTTGACGGGCGCGGAGCCAAGCCCCTACCTGTTCATCAGGTTGGCAGTGTATAGGGATCGACCATCCGGCTGAGGGGAATGCCGTATGACCGGGCATCTGTAAGAATTGCCACACGGGTGCCGGGTGAAGCAGCCGTAAGGATGATCGGTTCAGCGGTATTGGTGAGGGCTTCCGGCTCCATAATTGGATTGCCAAAGAATACCTGGCCGGCCAGCGCGCGATCGACGATCCTGATTCCCCCTCCTTCGAAATGGGCCTTGAGGTCGACACTGCCTATCAATGCCCGGAGCAGGTCGCTGCCCATACCCCAGACGGACAGTGCGCCGGTTCGGCTTTGGGCGATGATCTTGGCGGCCAGCCTGTCGGCCCGTTCGGCACTGTCTGGGTCTGGTTCCAAACACAGGCTCTGGAGAAGGGCGCTGATGGATGCCTCGACCCTGCAGCTTGCCTGGGGCAGTAAGAAGACGTCCTCCGCCCGATCAAGCCGAGTGCCGTGACGCAATGCCAGGAAGCACCCGTACCAACGCAGCACCTGGTAGCCATATATGTGATCGATCAGCGTCCGCACTGCGGGGATCACCCGCGTCTGTGCAACTGGTGCCGGAGGCGACCACATTGGCGCACTTCCCTTCGGAGTGAAATCGGGAATCGCCGCGTCGAACACTTCGAACGCCAAGTATCGGCCGTCGGGATGTACCGCTACCTCGGAAAGGAGGTGCATGGTTCCGTCGAGCCTTCCCTTCTCCAATAGCCTCACGAGCGTGCCAGCGCCCGGATTTTCCGGCTCCCAGACGAAAAACACGATCGCTGGACACGTCAATCGGCGTCGAAACAGAAAATAGAAGGACATAGCACTGGATAGTGTCTGAGCCTGGATTACAAGCGCGTCGACGCTGTCCATGGCACTCTTGATGCGGAAACGCGATGGTGAAAGCGGTTGCCCGTAATAGGCGCGATGTGGCCCGTCGGCTACTATGGCCAGGGCGGTGTTCGTTTCGATCAGGGTGTCAACGCGCCCGAACAGCCCACGCCAGAAAGCGGCGCGACCACCGTCACCGGCGTGAGTGAGAAATGCCCGTCGGCGTCTGACATTCGCAGTGTCGCAGGCGTAGCGCACCGCCCGCATCAGTTCGCCGGCGTCAGACCGGCCACAGCCCCACGGCGAAGTCAGGATTGGCGGGGACGTCACCCGGATAGGAAGATCTGTCGTCATCGCATGCCGCGGATCACATAGTCTTCGTAGAATGCCGGGTGCTTGATTCGGCAGATTTCCAGGCTGAGTTCCGGCGCGTCCTGGCGAGGGGATGGCGGGTGAGCGATGTGCCGGCACTCCATTCCCGTGTTGAAGAGGATGGTCGTGCCGGGAAGCCGGCCAACACGATCACCGAACTCGATGTCTTCCCACCCCCCGTAGATAAGGTCTTCATCGAAGCCACCGGCTTCGATGAAGAGCGTGCGCGCCATGGCTGCCGCGCCAGACGCGAGTTGAAAGAATCGGCGGGTCGGGCGATTGGGGTGTTCCCACACACCGGCCTCGGTCCGCGGATCCTCGCAGCCTTGATAAAAGTAGTCCCAGATGTAGCCGGACTGTAGAATTCGGTCGCCATGTTGGCGGAATTGTTCCAGCGCGGACGCGATATAAAAAGGATCTAGAATAACATCGGGATCCACGAAGAACAGGTACTTTCCGTTCGACACCTTGGCACCCGTGTTTCGGGCGCGGCTGGCACCGAAGAGATTTTTGGGTTGCCAGAGATATATGACACCTTTCGGCAGCCGTGTGGCGACAGAGGTATCCGCGCTTCCGTCATCAACGACAACGATCTCGATTTGCTTCGGCGTAAAGCCATGTCCCCGTTGTTCCAGGACACTGGCAATCGATCGTAGCAGATAATCGGGACGTTCAAAGTACGGGTAAATGACAGATGCTACAATGCCGGAGTTTAGAATCCTGGCGAATTCGTGTGAGCAGAGCACCTCTTTGACCCAAGCCGAGTCGTCGTTTCGCATAAGCGGCCTTCGTGTTCCCTAAAGTCGGAGCCCCTGCGGTAGGTTCGGCGAGTGCCGTTGCAAAGTCTATGACGTGGAAACTCAGAATGTCATCGATAAAATCGGCGGCGGCGGCGTTCCGCGTGGCGCATAGGCTGAATTAACACCCTCTTCATTATGTTGCCCTGAAATGGTATTGGACAGGCATATCGAAGGGGATGGACCGATGAACGACTCCGCCGCATCCGTTGTCCGGAATCCCGAAGACCCTGCCTTTTGGCGCGAGCGTCGGGTGATGATCACTGGCGGGCTCGGCTTCATCGGCTCGACGCTGGCGCGTCGCCTGGCGGAACTTGGCGCCGACGTGGTCGTCGTTGACAGTCTGGTTCCCGAGTATGGCGGCAATATCTTCAACATTCAGGGTTTCGAGGGCTGTATACGGGTGAATATCTCGGATATTCGTGATCAGCACAGCCTAAGGGCCCTTGCATGTGACCGTGAGTTGATTTTCAATTTGGCTGGGCAAACGTCGCATCTGGATTCGATGCACGATCCTTTGACGGATCTTTCGATCAATGGCACCGCTCAACTTAGCCTTCTTGAGATCTGCCGCCAGAACAACCCTTCGGTGAAGATTGTTTTTGCTAGTACGCGGCAGATCTATGGCCGGCCGCAGTATCTTCCCGTGGACGAGCAGCATCCTCTGAACCCCGTCGACGTGAACGGTATCAACAAGCTTGCGGGCGAATTTTATCATCTGCTCTACAATAAGGTTTACGGCTTGCGCGCCGCGGTGTTGCGCCTGACCAATACGTATGGCCCGCGCATGCGAATCAAGGATGCGCGGCAGACATTCCTTGGTGTTTGGATCCGGGCTGTGCTGGAGCAGCGGCCGATCGAAGTTTGGGGAGGGGAACAACTGCGTGATTTTACTTATGTAGACGACGCGGTGACCGCCTTGCTACACGCGGCCATGAACGTTCGTTTGGAGGGGCAAGCATTCAATCTCGGTGGAGACGGGACCGTTAGTCTGCTCAAGACGGCGGAGACGCTGGTGGCGATCGGGGGTGGTTCCTTCTCCGTGCACGAATTTCCCGCCGAGCGCAAGCGTATCGATATCGGCGACTATTATGCTGACGATCGGGCCTTCCGCGAGGTGTCCGGATGGCGGCCCAAAGTGTCTTTTGAGGAGGGGTTGCGTCGCACTTTGGAATATTATCGTCATAACTTGAACCATTATCTCTGACGCTGGATGCAGGATTTACCATGGCCACTGACGTCGTCCCGCAGACCGACCCGAAAGCGAACTACCTTGCTCATCGCAACGCGATCGACGAGGCTGTCCGGCGCGTTCTGGAGAGCGGCTGGTATATTCTCGGCCCCGAGGTCGAGGCTTTCGAGGCGGAGTTCGCGGCATTTGTCGGCGTGAGGCATGCCGTTGGCGTCGCCAGTGGGACGGACGCGTTGGTATTGGCACTGCTGGCCGCCGATGTCGGGCCAGGTGACGCCGTCGTGACCGTCTCCCATACAGCCGTGGCGACGATTGCGGCAGTGGAGCAGGTTGGAGCGATTCCGGTCCTGGTGGACGTGGACGCGTCCTATGGAATGGATCCGCGGACCTTGGCCGCCGCCCTCGAGAACGATCCCACCGGAGGACGGATCAAGGCTGTGATCCCGGTTCATCTGTACGGGCAACCGGTCAATCTCGATGCTATCCTTGATCTGGCGGGAGAACACCTGACCATCATAGAGGATTGTTCCCAGGCCCATGGCGCAACGTGGCGGAATCGTCCGGTGGGGGGGTATGGCGCGATGGGCACCTTCAGCTTCTATCCAACCAAGAACCTCGGTGCGCTCGGCGACGGCGGGGCCGTTGTCACCGATGATCCAGCCTTGGCCGAGCGGCTGCGCGCTTTGCGTCAATATGGCTGGCGAAGCCGGTACGTGAGCGATACGCCAGGACAGAATAGCCGCCTCGACGAACTGCAGGCCGCCATTCTGCGCGTTCGGCTCGCGGATCTACCAAGCGAGAATCGCCGTCGGCAGGCTGTCGCGAGAGCCTACGACGCTGTCGTGGAGGACCTCGGCCTGCAGCCACCCCTCAGGCGCGCTGACGGGACGCATGTTTTCCACCAGTATGTCTTGTCGGTGGATGGGCGTGATGAAATTCAGGCTGCGTTGAGAAGGCTGGGCGTGATGACCGGCGTGCATTATCCGGTGCCGGTCCATCAGCAACCTGCCTATCGTGGGCGCGTTCCGCTGGGACCAGGGGGGCTGCCTTTCACGGAAGCCGCCGCTGGGCGCATTCTTTCCCTTCCAATGTACCCGCAACTCGAAGATGCGGCCGTCGCGCGCGTGTCAGCAGCATTGCGCGAGGTGTTGTGATTGGGAAAGCCTGACCATGCACGGCCAGATTGAGAGTTCCAATATCGACCTGTTGATCCGGTCGCGCCGCTACGCAGACGCGCTGGGGGAACTCGGCCGTGCGGAGAACGAAATGCCGGACGGTAACGCGATCCGCTTGCGCCGACAGTGTCTGGCGCGGTTGGGAAGGTTTGAGGAGGCGGCGGACGTTGGGAGGGAGCTTTTGGCCCGGGGATTGGCTGAGCCCGAGGATCTCTTCCGGCAGGCGCAACTCTTTGTCGAATGCGGGGCCTGGAGTGACGCTGTTGATGTCGCCCTGCGTGGTTGGGATGTGCAGGAGGATTACCGGCTTGCCGGTCCCCTTGCCCAAGCAGCGTTGGCCTGCCCAAGCCTGATAAGACGTCTGCCGTCGGGCAACCCGGCGCCGAGCCGCGCTCCCTCGGATCGGATCTTCGTTCCACAGCGCATGCCGTATTATGCGGCTGCCGACGCAGACCACCCCGGGACCATGGGCATGGTCCGTAACGCTCGGGGGTTGTGCTTCCACGTGCCCGCCCACCCGCAGGAGGGGTGGTTGGGCGGCCTCGCGACGACGGTCGAGGCGACTCTCCCGATCTTAGAGCAGGTGCTCGCCATGCACCCGCTGATCGACATGGCCGCCGCCGCCCGCTACTTGGGTGGCCGGCTTGTTTCCGCACTTCCCGACGCGGATGGAGCCGCTCTGGATTTCCTCACCAACATACCTATTACCATCGGGCACAGGCCATTCGTGTTATGGTACGATGTATTGCCGACATTGTTTCAACCATTCCAGCCGTTCGACCGCACGGCAATTTCCGCCGCAACATCTTCTTGTTACTGGATCGTGCGCGGCTATCTGGAGGCACCGCACTGTTTGGCGGTGATCACTCACTATGCCCTTGAGGGCAACCCGCTTTTGCGCCTGTTCCGGAGTGCCGTCATTCGCGACAAGCTGGTCTACGTTCGCCCATGCGAGGCGGAAGAGGCGCCGACCACGCCGGTGCCGCGTCGTCCGCGGGATGATGAGCGGCAGCCGGTTCGCATCCTGTTCACCTCGAGCCGGAGCTTTACCGGCGAAGGCTTCTTCTACCGCGGCGGGGTGGACGTTCTGAACGCCTTCCTTGAGGTGGTGGACGAGTGCGGGGGCATCGAGTTGATACTCCGCACGCCATTGCCAGCGACCCTGTCCGAGCGCCTGCGCGACGCTGTGCTCCGCCATCCCCGGATCAACTGGATCGACGGCTATCTGCCGCCGGACGAGTACGAGCGTCTGTTTGCCAGTGCGGATGTCTTTATCCTGCCAACCAGTGTCTTATATCGCAATGGGGTTGTCATGGCCATGAAGCATGGCCTGGTCCCGCTGGTGTCGGACGTAATCGGAATGGAAGAGTTGGTGCGTCATGGTGAAACGGGTGTGATGGTACACGGGCGCCGACACCTGCTGCGGGTCGACGATGATCCACCCGGAGTGAAGCAAAACCTCGAGCCGGTGCTGAAGGCGACGGACCGGCCCAGCGACCCGGCTTTCTTCGCAGCCTTCAAAGACGCTTTGCGTGCGCTTGTGGCCGACCGCGCCACACTGGAGCGGCTTTCGCACGCGGCGCATGCTGCGGCCGAAAGTTGGTCCGGGCAGCGGGATCTGGAGGCATTCGAAGCGTGCATGGGACGCTCGTTGGCCCAGGCGGACACGATGCGGCGGCGAGGTGAGAGGCTTCGTTTGCCCCGACAAAGGCTGTGAATCGCGGACATGGCGGTAATTCTCATTCGCGCCGATGCATCTCCGACTATTGGGAATGGCCACGTGATGCGCTGCTTCGCCTTGGCGGAGGCGCTACTCGACAAAGGGCAGCAACCGGTTTTCACGATCGCGCGGCCGGCGGACGCCGTTTTGGCGAGGCTGAGTGCCGCGGGCCTCGGCTATCACGCGATTCCCTACGTGGGTGGCAGCCGCGAAGACCTGTCGGCAACGCTGGCTTTGATTGATGCGCTTCAAGTGGGCGGTGTGGTGCTGGACGGCTACCAGTTCGATGTGGGATATCGGGCCGGTCTGGCGGCAGCGCGGCGGCGGGTGCTGATCTTCGACGATCTAGCCGAACTTCCGGCGCTGTATGCCGATGTGGTGGTCAACCCGTCCATCCAGGCTACCCCCGCGATGTACGCGCGAAGCGCCCCTGCGGCGGCGCTGCTGCTGGGACCCGGCTATGCCCCCTTGCGCCGGGAAATCCAAGTGGCGGCCCAAAAGCCGCTAAGCGACATCCGCGAGCGTCGTTCTCTTCTGCTGACATTCGGCGGCTCCGACCCGCTTGGCCTCACCTTGCCCTGCATCGAGCACTTGGCGCCCCGGCTGCCTGCCGGATGCCGTCTGGAGGTCGTCGTCGGGTCCGGCAACCTACAAACAATCAAGATCGTTACGGCTGCGCAGCGCTTCGAGTGCGTTGACGTCCACTGTGATACCCTGCGGATGGGCGAGTTGATGGCACGGGCGGGGCTGGCCATTTCCGCCGGCGGCGGCACTATGGCGGAACTGGCTGCACTGGGCGTGGCAACCTTGGCGGTGCTCATCGCCGACAATCAGGCGCCATCCGCCGCGGCAGCGGGGCACGACTGGTTTGACTTGATCGACGCGAGGCATGGCGACGTGGTGCCGCAGATTGCAACGCGGGCCATAGCGTTGTGGAACGATCCCGGCCGCCGCTACGCGATGAGCAATGCTGCCCGCGCGCTGGTCGATGGGAACGGGGCATCGCGGATCGCCCGCGCTTTCTCGGCCTTGTTGTCTGCTCAAGGCTCGTAGGCGGCCAGAGTCACCTCGCGCGGGAAGGGACGCGGGTGCGTTTCCCACTCTCGCTTCAGCATTTCAAAAACATGGACATCGTGCCAGCGGCCGTACTTGCGCACGTGCTCCCTGAACACCCCGACGGGCCGGTAGCGCAGGATGGTCTGCAACTTCAGGACCTTGGTGTTGCCTTCCATGAAAGAATTCACAACCTTGTTCATGCCGAGGGCATAGAAGCAATAATCCATAATGAAGGCGTGCATGAAACCTCCAAGTAGTCTGCGATCCTGCGCTGCCGCAAAGTAATGTCCCGTAGAGCAATGTAGATTATTCCTGTCGATCTGCGCAAAGGCGAGATAGCCGACAGGCCGTCCCTCGTGTTGGATGATGAAGTGACGCATGTCGTCACGTGTTTCGCATCGGCGTAGCCAGGCTTCCTGTTCTGCGATGCCGTGTTCGACATCGGTAAACATGTATTTGGTCACGTCAGGCAGCTTGCGCCATTCAAGCAGTGTGGTGGCATCGTCGATCTTGGGACGGCGAAAGCGGAACATTTTTGCCTACTTTGTACAAGGAGCCAGAGAAAGGTTTTACTCTCCGCTCGAGCGGGCCGAGCGGTTCAAGATGTGCGCGCGGTCGGCGCCGACCATTTCGTGGACCATCTCGTGCAGATCGATGCGATGGCGCCAGCCGAGCATCGTCCGGGCCTTGCTCGGATCGCCGCGGAGGTGGTGCACTTCGGATGGCCGGAAGTAGCGCGGATCAATGGCAACACGCACCTCTCCCGTTGCCGCCTCAACGCCGATCTCGCCGAGTCCTTCGCCACACCATTCGATGGGACGGCCAGTCTGCGCGAATGCCAACTCGACAAATTCCCGTACAGTGTGCGGCTCGCCGGTTGCCAGCACGAAATCGTCGGGGGTGTGATGCTGAACGATGCGCCACATCCGTCAACGTAATCGCGTGCATGTCCCCAGTCGCGCTTGGCATCCAGATTCCCGAGGTGAAGCTGTTTTTGAAGCCCAGCCTCTTTGGCGGCTACGGCGCGCGTGATCTTGCGGGTCACAAAAGTCTCGCCCCGTGTCGGCCCTTCGTGGTTGAACAGGATGCCATTCGAGACATGTATGCCGTAAGCCTCTCGGTAGTTCACAGTGATCCAGTAAGCATACAGCTTGGCCGCCGCATAGGGACTGCGCGGGTGGAACGGCGTGTGCTCATTCTGCGGGGGCGGCGACGACCCAAACAATTCCGACGCCGATGCCTGATAGAAGCGAACCTGATCTTTCATTCCCAGGATGTGAATGGCCTCGAGCAGGCGCAAGGTGCCGAGGCCATCGGCGTTCGCGGTGTATTCCGGCGTCTCGAAACTCACCTGAACATGGCGTTGAGCCGCAAGATTGTAGATCTCGGTCGGCTGGACGTCCTGAATGATGCGGATCAGGTTGGTTGCATCGGTTAGATCGCCGTAGTGCATGAAGAAGCGCGTATCCGTTTCGTGCGGATCCCGGTACAGGTGGTCGACGGGTTCGCTGTTCAGGGTCGAGGCGCGCCGTTTCACGCCGTGCACGATGTAGTCGCGCTCGAGCAGGAACTCGGCAAGGTAAGCGCCATCCTGCCCTGTGACGCCGGTGATAAGAGCTGCTTTCCGCGACATTGGTCCTGGTTCTTCCCGCGTTTCAATAGGCCAGCGCGCCACCGTCGACCGCCAGCAGTGACCCGGTGATCCAGCGGCTGGCGCCCGACAGCAGGAAAGCAATGGCATGCGCCACATCGTCAGGCTGGCCAAGCCCCATGGGCTGATGGTCAATCATCCGTGCGAACTGTTCCTCGGTGAGTTTCAGGCGTGCCTGCCGAACCAGCTCCGTCTCGACCAGCGCCGGCACCACGCAGTTCACGCGGATGCCATCGCGCAGCAATTCGAGCGCTAGGCCCTTCGTGGCCGCCTGAACTCCGCCCTTGCTAGCAGCGTAGATCACATTGCCGGGCGTACCGATCTGCCCAGCGATTGACGAGACGTAGACGAGAGCTGCCCGCCCGCCGTGCACACCCTTCTGTCGGAAACCCTTCGCCAAGGCGAGAGCGCTGCCAAGGTTGGCGTCGATGATCCTGTGGAACGCCACCGCCTCGAAAGAGCGGATGGGGCGCGTCTCCTGGATACCGGCGCAATGCGCCAGCCCATCCAGTGGCCCGTGGGCTTCGGCAATGCTCTTCAGCCAGCTAGGCACATCGTCAAGGTGAGTTAGGTCGAAGGGCCTGATGTTATGGCCGCTTCCCGGCAAGCGGGCTCTCGCTTCCTCCAGCCTTCCCGGATCGCGGCCTCCGAGCGTCAACCGGGCACCGAGCCCCGCCATCAGTTCCGCCGTCGCGCGGCCGATTCCTGATGATGCACCTGTCACTAGCACATGCCGGCCCGTCTGGTCCATGGGGTTGATGATGGCGTGGGATTGTTGGGTCATTGTATGAGAATTCCTGCCACTGGCCCGCCTAGTGAAAACTTAATGCGCCTTTATCCGGCACGCTCTCATCCGCCGCACCAGTTACACCTTCATCGGCAGCCAATCGTCCGGCATCTCGATCACCCGGGCGGGCGGGATGGGGCCGATGTCGCCGACCAGCGCCCCCCACGACCAGCCCACGCCGAAGCCGGCCATCAGCAGCTTGCAGCGGTGCGCCGACAGATCCTCGCCCAGGCGGTGGCTGATCGCCAGCGGGATGGAGGCGGAACTGGTGTTGCCGAACTCCGCCATGTCCACCACGAAGCGCTCCTCGGCGAAACCCGTCTTCTTGCGCAGGTGATCGAGCATGAATTTGTTGGCTTGGTGCAGCACGGCCCAGTCCACCGCGTCCGCCGTGGTGCCGGCCAGTTCAAGCACTTCCCGAACAAGCGGTGGCACAGCCTTGAGCGTAAAGGAAAAAACCTCCGCCCCGTTTAGCGTCAGGCGGGAGTCGTGGAAAAGCTGGGCCTCCTCCTCGGCCGTGCGCGGCGTGCCCGGCGGGACCAGCGTGTGGCGGCGGCCGCCGGCCTTGATGCGGATGTGCGGCGCGCCCGCGCCGTCGGTGCCGACCACCACGTGCATGGGCGGCGCGTCGTCGGCGCGTTCCAGCGCGGTGGCCGAGCCGGCGTCGCCGAACAGTGGCAGGGTCGCACGGTCGTCGGGCCGCAGGTGGCGCGACGATGTGTCGCCGCACAGCACCAGCGCCCGGCCGCGTCCAGGCTCCGGCACGAGGCCGGACAGCAGGCGCGCGGCGATCCACGTGCCGTAGACGAAGCCGGAGCAGCCCAGCGCCACGTCGAAGCAGGCGGCCGAGGTGGACAGGCCCAGGCGCTTCTGCATCACGCAGGCGGTGGCCGGCAGGTTGTAGTCGGCATCCTGGGAAACGAAGACCAGCACGTCGACGCTGGCCGGATCCCAGCCGAGCTGCTCCAGCAGCCCCTCCGCGGCGGCCACGCACAGATCGGAGGCGCACAGGTGGGCGGGCAGGATGCGGCGCTCGCGCACGCCGGTGGAGGCGCACAGCTTCTCCGCCTCCTCGCGCGTGAAGGGGGTGGGATCCTCCAGGAAGGAGTGGCGGCGCTGCGGCACGGCGGCCCGGACACCGGCGATCCGCACCCCGTCGACGACGGCCTTGACCATGATGCCTCCGCTTTTCCGCCGTCCCGATTGTCGCACGCGGCGGCGGACCCGGCGGCGGACCTTGAAACCCGAACTCTCCCAGGCGTAACAGGAGAGCGTCGCCGATGCTAGATCCTGGGGGTGTCCAAATGGTTGATACGGCCGCCGCGAACACGCCGCCCAGGCTGGAGGAGGCCGTCGCGCCCGCCGCCTACCACGACCCGGAGGTTTATGCGCGCGAGGTGGAGCGCATCTTCCGGCGCAGCTGGCTGTTCGCCGGCTTCACCGACGATCTGCGGAACGACAACGACTACATCACGGCCGAACTGGCCGGCACGTCGGTGATGGTGCGCAATGTCGGCGGCGCGCTTCGGGCGCTGCACAACGTCTGTTCGCACCGCTTCGCGAAGATTCACGACAAGCCCTGCGGCAACGGGCGCGCGACCTGCCCGTACCACGGCTGGACCTACAACGGCGACGGCGTGCCGGTCGGCATCCCCGGCAACGAAAGCTTCTTCGGCTATGACCGGGCACAGCGCGAGCGGCTGGCGCTGAGGCGGTTCGAGGTGGCGGCGCGCGGCCGCTTCGTCTTCGTGCGGCTGGAGCCGGGCGGCCCGTCCCTGGACGAGCACCTGGGGGACTACGGCCCGATCCTCGACCACGCGTCGGAGATGTTCACCGACCGCTTCGACGACCGGACGATGCCCTGGGCCACCGACTGGAAGATCGGCGTGGAGAGCGTGCTGGAGGTCTACCACGTCGCCAGCGTGCATCCCGAGACCTTCAAGCCGTTTTTCAAGCCGGTCTGGGAAGTGTCTGGAACGGCGGAACATTCCCGCGGCATCGCCGCACTGTCGGAGACCGGGGAGCGGTACTGGAACGGCCTCGTCAAGCATCTGGGGCTGCGGCGAACGGAGCGGCACCGTGACTACGACAACCTCATGATCTTCCCGAACCTCGCCGTCGGCATCACGCACGGCGCGATGATGAGCGTGCAGACCTACGACCCCGTGGCGCCGGAGCGCTGCGACCTGCGCTTCCGCCTGTTTCTGGCCGAGGCCGACAAGCGCGACGGACCGGTGCGCCGCCACGTCGAGGAGGCGCTGAAGGAGGTCAACTGGCGGGTGCTGGAGGAAGACCGCGCGATCTGCGAATCCGTGCAACGCGGCATCCGGCAGGCGTCGCGGCCGGCGGTGCCCGGCGCCAACGAGGCGCGAATCCACGCCTTCCACCGCGCCTACCGCTCTTGGATGGGCGAGCGCAGTTAATCGTCCGTCCGGAAGCGCGGACGGACGGCGATGCGGGCGCGGTCGGCGTCGACTATTTCCCGCACCAGTTCGGCGAAGCCGACGCGGGGGCGCCGGGCACCTCGTGCCGGACGATGCGCTGCATGCCCTCGGCATAATTGCGGGCACGCCCCCAGTCGCGGCGGGCATCGAGGTTGCCGAGGTACAGCACATCCTGCTGCCCGGCCGCGAAGGCGCCGTCCTGGCCGGTGATGCCCGTGATCAGGGCGGCCCGAACCACCCGGCTGTTCTTGCAACCGTGCCGTTCCCGGGAGTAACAGGAGAGCGCTGACAGACCTTATCCAGGGGTGTCCCCGTGGTCGAACAAGTCCCCGCCGTGCAGGCCGCCATCCAGGCGCTGCTGCCGTTCCTCACCGACCGGCAGTTCGACGCGGACAAGATCAACCGCTTCACGGCGCTGTGCGACACCCTGCGCCGCGACCTGCCGCTGGACGCCCGCATCACGCTGGCCGAGCAACTGCGCCGCGAGGCGCCGACCGGCGACACCGTGCGCCTGCATTCGGTGCTCTTCCATCTGACCGGCGACCTGTACCACCTGGAACGCATCCTGCACTACTTGGTCATGGGCGGGGACGAGGTGGCGCCGGAGCTGCTGCACTACACCTACTGGTGCGTGTCGCGGCAGATGTTCATGGGGGCGGCGGCGCCGGAGAAGGCCGCGGCCTTCGGCCCCTGCGACGTCCACCGCTTCTACGAGCACATGGTGCGGCTGATTGCCCGGCGCTGGGGGGCGGTGCCGCCGCGCCGCGAGCCCAAGCCGGGTCCGATCCGCCGCGTCGCCGTCGTCACCAACCAGTTCACCAGCGACCGGCACCAGCCGTCGCGCGACTGCTTCGACTACGCCGCCCGGCTGCAGGAAGCCGGACTCGAGGTGGCGATCATCAACACCAACATGATGCCGCTGCGCATCGAGAACATCTACATCCCCCCCATGGTCGCCGAGCTGGTCGAGCAGTACGAGGGCGTGCACGCCATCGAGATGTTCGGCCGGCGCGTCAGGATGGCGTCCTTCACCGGCCGCGCCTTCTCGCGCGAGAAGATGCACGAGGTGCTGGAGGCGATCGACGGCTACGACCCCGACGTGCTCGTCACCTTCGGCGGATCGGTGATCGCCGCCGACCTGTTCGCCGAGGCCGGGGCGCGGCCGGTGGTGACGCTGCCGACCACGTCGGGCCTGACCTTCTCGCTGGCGCACATCGTGCTGGGATACGACGAGCACGACCACACGCAATCGATCCCGGCGCTCTACCGCGCGCCCTTCGCGCGGCGCTTCCGCCCGTTCAGCTTCGGCTTCACCCTGCCGCCGACGGCCGGGGCGGGCGGCGACTTCGGCCTGGGCGATGCCGGCTTCGTCTTCGCCGTCGTCGGCACCCGGCTGGACCAGGAGGTGGACGCCGGCTTCCTGGCGCTGGCGGAGGATGTGCTGGACCGCTGCCCGGACGCCGTCATCGCCTTCGCCGGCCCGGTCGGCGACCTGCCGGGGCGCCTCGCCGCCTCGCGGCACGCGGCGCGTCTGCGCGCGCTTGGCCACCTGAACGACATCCGCGCCTTCTACGGCCGTGTCGGCGCCTTCCTCAACCCGCCGCGCCAGGGCGGCGGCGGCAGCGCCGCCTTCGCCATCGGCGAGGGCGTGCCGGTCGTCACGCTGCCGTCGGGCGACGTCGCCAGCGTCGCCGGGCCGGAGTTTCACGCCGCCGACCGCGCGGCCTATGCGGCGCGCGCCGCCGCCCTGTGCGCCGACCGGGACTTCCGCGCCGCCCAGTCCGCAGCCGCCAGGGCACGCTATGACGGTGTCGTCGACCGCCGCCATTCGGTGCAGCGCCTGCTGGACTATTGCGAGGAGGCGCGCCGCCTCGTCGCCGCCGGTGTCCGGAATTAAGGACGGGTCAAGGAAACGGCGTGCAGGATGGCGCCGGAACGAACCATGGGACTCCGCACCGTGCCGCGCGACGTGACCAGCGACGTGACCAGTGACGTGATCATCGATGGCCGCCCGATCGGGCCCGGCCACCCGCCCTACGTGATCGCCGAGCTGTCCGGCAACCACAAGGGCGACCTCGGCCGCGCTTTGGCGCTGGTCGACGCCGCGCACGCGGCGGGGGCGGACGCGGTCAAGCTGCAGACCTACACCGCCGACACCATCACCATCGACCACGACGGGCCGGGCTTCCTGCTGCAGGGCGGGCTGTGGAAGGGGCGCACGCTGCACGACCTCTACCGCGAGGCGCACACCCCCTGGGACTGGCATCCGGCGCTGTTCGAGCGCGCCCGCAGCCTGGGCATCACGATCTTCAGCTCGCCCTTCGACGACACGGCGGTGGACCTGCTGGAGGGGCTGGGCGCGCCGGCCTACAAGATCGCCTCGTTCGAGCTGAACGACCTGCCGTTGATCCGGCGCGCCGCCCGCACGGGCAAGCCGCTGATCCTCTCCACCGGCCTCGCCACCCTGGGCGAGATCGCCGAGGCGGTCGAGGCGGCGGGCGACGTTCCCAAGGTCCTCCTGCACTGCGTCAGCGGCTACCCGACGCCGGCCGAGGACTGCAACCTGCGCACCATCCCGCACCTGGCGGAGGCGTTCGGCGTGCCGGCCGGGCTGTCCGACCACAGCCACGGCATCGCCGTGCCGGTGGCCGCCGCGGCGCTGGGCGCCTGCGTCATCGAGAAGCACATCACCCTGGCTCGCGCCGACGGCGGCGTGGACGCCGACTTCTCGCTGGAACCCCATGAATTCAAGGCGATGGTCGACGCGGTTCGCACGGGATGGCAGGCGCTGGGCCGCGTCAACTACGCGCTGGAGCCCAGCGAGGCCGGCGGGCGCGACTACCGCCGCTCGCTCTACGTCGTGGCCGACGTGGCCGCCGGGGAGCGTCTGACCCCGGCCAGCGTCCGCTCGATCCGCCCCGGCTTCGGTCTGGCTCCGAAGCATCTCCCCGCCATCCTCGGCCGCCGCGCCGCGCGCGCCCTGAGGCGTGGCGAGCCGCTGGCCTGGGGCATGCTGGCGCCGGAGGAGGACGCGCCATGACCGCGGCCCGCCCCCGCGTCGTCTGCATCTCGCAGGCGCGCATGACCTCCACCCGGCTGCCGGGCAAGGTGCTGATGGAGGCGGCCGGCCGGCCGCTCCTGGCTCACCACCTCGACCGCCTGCGCGGCTGCGCGTCGGTGGATGCGGTGGTGCTGGCGACCACGGTGAACGCCACCGACGATCCCGTCGCCGCCATGGCCGACCGGCTGGGCGTGCCGGTGGTGCGCGGCGACGAGCACGACGTGCTCGGCCGCTTCGCGTCCGCGGCCGAGGCGCACAGGGCCGAGGTGGTGGTGCGCGTCACCGGCGACTGCCCGCTGATCGACCCGGCCCTCGTCGACGAAGCCGTCGGCCGCTTTCTCGACGGACGGCGGGAAAGCCCGCCCGTCGACTACCTCGCCATCGACACCACGCGGTTCCCGCGCGGCCTGGACGCCGAGGTGTTCACCCGCGCCGCCCTGGACGAGGCGGCGGCGCAGGCCGCCGACCCGGCCGAGCGCGAGCACGTCACCCCCTACATCTACCGCCGTCCGGACCGCTTCCGCCTTGGCGCGCCGCTGTGCCCCGACGCGCCGGTCGAGCCGCACCGCTGGTGCGTGGACGAGCCGGCCGACTTCGACCTCGTGTGCCGCGTGCTGGAAACGCTGCCGCCCGGCTTCGGCTGGCAGGATGTTTGCACCGTGCTGCGCAGCCACCCCGACTGGTACCAGCTCAACCGCGCCGTCGCGCAGAAGCACCTGTGACGGCCGCCGCCAATTATGGAGAATCCTATGGATCGCAAGGACTTCCTGCTCGCGCTTGACGAGATGCTCGAACTGTCGCCCGGCACGCTGACCGGCGACGAGGCGCTCGGCGCGCTGGAGGGCTGGGACTCGCTGGCCGTCATCAGCTTCATCGCGCTGGTCGACGAGAAGCTGAACAAGGTCGTCGAGGGCGAGAAGCTGGCGAAGGCCAAGACCGTCGCCGATCTGCTGGACCTCGCCGGCGTCGCCGTCCCGGCGTGAGGCTCCGGCGCCAGCGGATCGCGTTTCCCGGCGGCCCGGCGTCCGTCCTGTCGCTGGGCCGGGGAGGCGTTCCGGTCCTGCTGCTGCACGGCTTCGCCGGGGACCTGCTGACGTGGCAGTTCAATCTGGCGGCCCTGGCCGCCGGCCGGCGCGCCGTGGCGGTCGACCTGCCGGGGCACGGGGAATCGACGCTCGACGTCGGCTCAGGCCGGGTGGCGGACTTCGCACCCTGGGTCGAACGGCTGCTCGACGCGTTGGGCCTGCCGCTGGTGCACGTGGTGGGGCACTCCATGGGCGGCTACCTTGCGCTGTGCCTTGCCCGGCACGCGCCGGAGCGGGTAGCCAGCCTGTCGCTGGTGGCGCCCGCCGGGGTGGGGCCGCGCTTCGATGTGGACTATCTGCGGCGGTTGCCGGCGCTGGCCGGCATGGCGGAGGCGCGCGCCCTCGCCGACGCGCTGTTCGCCCGGCCGTCGCCGCTGGCGGACCGGCTTGCCACTGTGCTGCTGGCGCAGGCCGCCGATCCGCGGCGCCGCGCCGCCCTGGAAACGATCGTCCGGGCGTCCTTCCTCGACGCCGGGGAGACGCTGCCGGTCGACTGGGCGGCGCTGCCGATGCCGGTGCAGCTTTTGTGGGGCCGGCAGGACCGGGTCATCCCGGTGCCGGACGCCGCACGGCTGCCGCCGCCGAAGCCGCACCGTCCGTCCGCGCTTCATCTCTTCGACAACGCCGGGCACTTGCCGCATAGTGAGGCCGCCGGCCCGGTCACCGCCATTCTGCGCGATTTCCTGGCTGCCTGTGACGCGTGAGGAGTTTTATGTCCGCATCCGCCCCGATGATCATGATGATCGCGGAAGAGCTAGGCCGCATCCTTGCCGAGAAGGGGGAGGCGCTGCCGCCGCTCGCGGCCGACACCGTGTTCCTGGGCGGCACCCTGCCCATCGATTCGCTCGACCTCGCCACGCTGCTGGTGGTTCTGGAGCAGCGCACCGGGCAGGACCCGTTCCGGACCGGCTTCCGCCAGTTCACCACGGTGGGCGAGCTGGCGTCGCTCTACACCGCCGAAGCGGCGGCCGGGGTGCCGTGACGCAGCCTTGGCCGCCCTCCTGGATCGACGCACGCTTCCGCCTGGTCGAGCGGGACGAGGAGCTGGGCTGGCCGCAGCTCGCCATCCGCGCGGGCGCGCTGGCCGAGGCGTTTCGCGACGCGACCGGCCCGGCGGTGGCCGACGGCAACCGCGTGGCGACGGTGATCGCCGCGCTGGTTGCCGCGGAACAGGCCGGCGTGCCCTTGCTGCTGCGCCGCAACCCGGAGGCGGTGCCGGCCGGCCTCCCCAGCGGCGGCGGTTTCGCCGTGCTGCTGCAGACCTCCGGCACCACCGGCGCGCCCAAGGTGGTGCGCCACGACTTCACGCGCCTGCGCGGCCGGCTGCGCGGCACCGGCGACCGCGGCGCGCGCTGGCTGCTGACCTACGAGCCGGCGGCCTTCGCCGGGGTGCAGGTCATCCTCACCGCGCTGGCCGCCGGGGCGACGCTGATCGCGGCGCCGGGCGAGGGGCTCGCCGGGCTGGCCCGCGCCGCGCTGGAGCACGGCGCCACGCACGTCAGCGGCACGCCCAGCTTCTGGCGCGCCTTCCTGATGGCGCTGGGCGACGCGCGCCCGCCGCTGAAGGCCGTGACCCTGGGCGGCGAGCCCGCCGACCAGCCGCTGCTGGACCGTCTGGCGCAGACGTTCCCGAACGCCCGGCTGCGCCACATCTACGCCTCCACCGAGGCGGGATCGCTGTTCGCCGTCACCGACGGGCAGGCCGGTTTCCCGGCCTTCTGGCTGGAGACGGGCGTCGAGGCGGTGGGCTTGCGTGTGCGCGACGGCATGCTGGAGGTGCGCAGCCCGCGCGCCATGCTCGGCTACGCCGACGGTGTGGCGGAACAGGACGCCTGGATCGCCACCGGCGATCTGGTC
>DASPMK010000167.1:0-2738 GCA_035627075.1 Azospirillaceae bacterium | reverse complement strand
ATTGAAATGACTTTTCAATCGCTCGTCGGTCGCCGCGACCGCGGCGGCGCGCCCGCGTGGGCGCGAAAGCCAAGCGCGCGGAGGCGCGCGCCCGGCGTTTGAGGGCAAAGGCGAGTCCCTTCAGGGGCTCGCCGGTATAAGCTCCGATCCGGCAAAAAAGGCGCCACCCCGACCGGAGTGGCGCCTTTTTTCCTGGCTGTTGGGGTTATGCCTTTAGAGCCGGCCTCCATGACGAGTCAGGGTATAGCCTTTGGGCGGCTTGTTCCTCCAAGACCCGTCTGTTAGGTTCCAAGTGAAAGCGCAAGACGACATCCCGAAAAACGGGATCGTCAAAGATAAAAGTGGGGGATAAAAATAAAGAGCGAATAAGGGGAGGAAGAAAAACCAATAACGCTCTGACTGATACAGCCGCGACGACCCGGACCTGGACGATACCTGCCTTATAATATTGCCCCGCTCCGGATCGCCGCGGCACTTTTCGAGTAAATCTCTTGCCAGAAAAAAGGCCGCCCGGTTAAGGCGGCCTTTTTCTTTACTGGTTCATCGATTCGAAGAACTCGCCGTTTGTCTTGGTATGCTTCAGCTTGTCAATCAGGAAGTCCACCGCGTCGGTGGTACCCATCGGCATCAGGATGCGGCGCAATATCCACATCTTGGAGATAGTACCGCGATCCACCAGCAGTTCTTCCTTGCGGGTGCCCGACTTGGTGATGTCGATGGCCGGGAAGGTGCGCTTGTCCGACAGCTTACGGTCCAGGATGATTTCCGAGTTGCCGGTGCCCTTGAACTCTTCGAAGATCACTTCGTCCATGCGGCTGCCGGTGTCGATCAGCGCCGTGGCGATGATGGTCAGCGAGCCGCCTTCCTCGATGTTGCGGGCCGCACCGAAGAAGCGTTTCGGGCGTTGCAGGGCGTTGGCGTCCACACCGCCGGTCAGCACCTTGCCCGACGACGGCACCACCGTGTTGTAGGCGCGGGCCAGCCGGGTGATGGAGTCGAGCAGGATCACCACGTCGCGCTTATGCTCGACCAGCCGCTTGGCCTTCTCGATCACCATCTCGGCCACCTGGACGTGGCGCACCGCCGGTTCGTCGAAGGTGGAGGAGATCACCTCGCCGCGCACCGAGCGGGCCATGTCGGTCACCTCTTCCGGCCGCTCGTCGATGAGCAGCACGATCAGGTAGACCTCGGGATGGTTGGTGGCGATGGAGTGGGCGATGTTTTGCAGCATCACCGTCTTGCCGGTGCGCGGCGGCGCCACGACCAGCGCGCGCTGGCCCTTGCCCAGGGGGCCACCAGATCGATGATCCGGCCGGTCATATTCTTGCGCGTGGGGTCGTCCACCTCCATGCGCAGCCGCTCCTCCGGATAGAGCGGAGTGAGGTTGTCGAAGTTGATACGGTGGCGCACCTTTTCCGGCGCGTCGAAATTGATGGTGTTGACCTTCAGCAGCGCGAAGTAGCGCTCGCCATCCTTGGGCGACCGGATCTGGCCTTCCACCGTGTCGCCCGTGCGCAGACCGAAGCGGCGCACCTGGCTGGGGGAGACGTAGATGTCGTCGGGACCGGGCAGATAGTTCGCCTCGGGCGAGCGCAGAAAGCCGAAACCGTCCTGAAGCACCTCCAGCACGCCGTCGCCGTAGATCGCAACGTCGTTCTCCGCCAGCTGCTTCAGGATGGCGAACATCATGTCCTGCTTGCGCAGAGTGGAGGCATTTTCAATCTGAAGTTCTTCGGCAAACGCGAGAAGCTCGGCGGGCGACTTGCACTTAAGCTCTTGGAGGTTCATCGGAGGAAGCCTGCGGGAAGGATCGTTCGGCGGGGGGAGGAGGGGGCCGTCGGCGCCGGATCGCTGCGGCGCGGATCTGAGTCGAACTTGTCTTGAAGGAGCACCCCTTAGAATGGGCACTCGAAAGTTCACGGCCGGTTTGTTTCAGGAAGGCGTAAGGCCGCGGGCGAAAGCCCGGCGGTCAGTAGATGGTTAGCCAAATCCGGGATGCAAGTCAAACGAAACCGATGGCGAAAGGGCAGGTTACCACGCCAAAATACGGGTTTAATCGTATAGCATGGCGGGTCATTCACCCCGACATGTTAGACGCGCCGCCCCCGATCCCAAAGGCTTGATCATGGCCGACTGGCACGCCCGTTCCGCCCTTGAAACCGCCGAGGCCTTCGCCAGCCCCGACCAGGGCCTGAGTCAGGCCGAGGCCGCCGACCGGCTGGCCCGGCATGGCCCCAACCGCCTGACCCCGCCGCCGCGCCGGGGACCGCTGATGCGCCTCCTGCTCCAGTTCCATAACGTCCTCATCTATGTGCTGCTGGCCTCGGCCACGGTCACCGTGCTGTTGGGCCATTGGACGGACGCGGGCGTCATCGTCGGCGTGGTGCTGATCAACGCCGTCATCGGCTTCATCCAGGAAGGCAAGGCGGAGGAGGCGCTGGCCGCCATCCGCGCCATGCTGGCCCCTCACGCCACGGTCCTGCGCGATGGTCAGCGGGCCACCGTGCCGGCGGAAATCCTGGTGCCGGGCGACCGGGTGTTCCTGGAATCCGGCGACCGCGTCCCGGCCGACCTGCGACTGGTCCACGCCAAGGGCCTGCACATCCAGGAATCGGCGCTGACGGGGGAGTCGGTGCCGGTGGTCAAGGCGACCGCCGCCACCGCGCCGGACGCGGCGCTGGCCGACCGGACCTCCATGGCCCATTCCGGCACGCTGGTGACCAGCGGCCAAGGCGTGG
>DASPMK010000166.1:0-10683 GCA_035627075.1 Azospirillaceae bacterium | reverse complement strand
ACCTACCTGTCGTACTTCAATAACAAGCCCCGTGTTTACCTCTTCAACATCGACACCGGCCGTCAGGAAGTGTTGGGCGATTTCCCCGGCATGACCTTCGCGCCGCGTTTCTCGCCCGATGGCAACAAGGTGATCATGAGCCTTGCCACCAACGGCAACACGGACGTCTACACCCTCGATTTGCGCACCCGCCGGCAGGTCCAGTTGACCGATGATCCCGGCATCGATACGGCTCCGTCGTTCGCGCCGGACGGCAGCCAGGTTGCCTTCGAGTCGGACCGTGGCGGCTCGCAGCAGATCTATATCATGGGCGCTGACGGCTCGGGCGTGCGTCGAATCACCTTCGGCCAGGGTAAGTACGGCAACCCGGTGTGGTCGCCGCGCGGCGACTGGATCGCCTTCACCAAGATGGTCGGCGGCCAATTCGCCATCGGCATCATCCGCCCCGACGGCACCGGCGAGCGCACCCTGACCAACGCTTTTCACGTGGAAGGCCCGACTTGGGCGCCCAACGGACGCGTGCTGATGTACTTTAAGGAAACGCCGTCGGGCGAAGGCCAGCGGGGCCGTTCGGCGCGGCTCTACTCGATCGGCCTGTCAGGCTATAATGAGCGTCCTGTAATTACTCCATTGGATGCATCCGATCCCGCATGGTCGCCCTTGATTCCCTAACGTAGTGCCACTATTTTGCGCCTTCGTGAACGGCGCTTCCTTTTAGGTCGGCCGGAGGAGGCTGCTCGTCGGGGTCTGGCGGGCATTCAGCGTCGCTCGCGTCACTCCTCCGACCATCCAGTGTCGCTTTTTGGGGGTCCACAATGCGTTCCAAGATTCTGAGCCTGGTGGCCGCTGTGCTGCTGGTCGCCGCCTGCGAAACCTCGTCCACCAACACGGCCACCGACGTCGGCAACGGCGGCAAGAGCACCATCGTCCCGGGCTCGCAGGAAGATCTGCGCGTCAACGTCGGCGACCGCGTGTTCTTCGGCTTCGACCGTTATGACCTGACGCCGGAGGGTCGCGCCATCCTGGACAAGCAGGCCAAGTGGCTGCAGACCTACCCGCAGGTCACCGTGACCGTCGAAGGTCATGCCGACGAGCGCGGCACCCGCGAGTACAACCTGGCTCTCGGCGAGCGTCGCGCCAACGCCGTCAAGAAGTACATGACGGCCCAGGGCGTCAACACCGCCCGCGTCTCCACCATCTCCTACGGCAAGGAGCGTCCGGAGGTGCTGGGTTCGGGTGAGGCCGTGTGGGCGCAGAACCGCCGCGGCGTGACCCAGGTCAACTAAGCGCCGCTCATCGGGCTTAGCTGAACCGAATAAGGCGCCACTCCTTCCGGCCAGATGGCACGGCGGGAGTGGCGCCTTTATTTTTGTCCGGCGCCGCCTTAATTTTGCCCGGTTGAACCGGGAAAACATTTTTGATTCACTGGCGTGCCGAACGGTTGCTCCTCCGGCCTTTCCTGGGGTTCAGCCGCTCGCGTTCCAATGACGTTCCAGCCGAAGACATGGTCTTGCCGATGTCCCTGACGCTCTCCGCCCCGCGTGGCTCCCGTGCGCTGTCCGGCGCCCTGCTTGGCGCCTCCTTCCTTGTCGCCGTTGTATGGTGCGGCCCGGCCGCTGCTCAGAGCAGCGACGTGGGGGGCCTGATGAACCGCCTGCAACGTCTGGAGAACGAGGTTCAGACCCTCTCCGGGCAGGTCTATCGCGGTGGCGGCGGCAACGCCAATGGCGGCGGCGGCGGCGCTCTGTCGGGCTCGGTCGCGGCCGATTTCGAGGTCCGGCTCACCCAGTTGGAAACCGCCATTCGCGAACTGCGCGGGCGGACGGAAGAATCCAACTTCGCCACCAGTCAGCTCAAGGACCGACTGGACAAGTTCGCCGCCGACACCGACTTCCGCTTCCAGCAGTTGGAGAACGCGGCCACCGGCGCGCCGCCGCCTTCAGCCCCGCAGACGACGGCCCCCGGCAAGGGCAAGGAGCCGGAGGCCAAGGCCGAGCCCAAGGCTGACTCGAAGCCGGCCAAGGGCGCCGAGGTCAAGGGCGACTCGAAACCGGTCATGGGCGCTCTCGGCGGCGGCAACGACGCCAACACCCAGGAGGAATACGAAAAGTCCTTCGCCCTCCTGCGTGACGCCAACTACGACAAGGCGGAAACGGCGCTGTCGTCGTTCATCAAGAAGCACCCCGGCCATGCGCTGACCGGCAACGCCCAGTATTGGCTGGGAGAAACCTATTACGTACGCGGCAAGTACACCGAAGCGGCGGTCGCCTTCGCCGAGGGCTATCAGAAATACCCGAAGAACACCAAGGCGGCGGACAACCTCTTGAAGCTCGCCATGTCGCTGGGCCAGCTCAAGCAGAACAAGGACGCCTGTCTGGCGCTGGGCCAGCTCAACTCCCAATTCCCCGACGCGCCCGCCACGGTGAAGCGCCGCGCCGAGTCCGAAGGCAAGAAGATCGGCTGCAAGTAAGGCGATGGTGCCCGAGTCTCCGCCGCTCGGGCCCGAGGCTTTCGCCGCGCTGATGGCGCGGCTGGGTCCGTTCGAGTCGCAACCTCACGTCGCCGTCGGCGTGTCGGGTGGGGCGGACAGTCTGGCGCTGACACTGCTGCTCCACGACTGGGCGCGGGCGCGCTCCGGCGCGGTCCTGGCCCTTACCGTCGACCATGGCCTGCGGCCGGAGTCCGCCGACGAAGGGCGGCAAGTTGCCGGGTGGCTGGCGGCGCGGGGCATTTCCCACGAAATTCTGTCTTGGACCGGCGACAAACCCCGATCCGGCGTTCAGGCGGCGGCGCGGGAGGCGCGTTACCGCCTGATAGAGGCGCGGTGTCGCGACGCCGGCATTCTGCATCTGGCGCTGGCCCACCACCGCGACGATCAGGCGGAAACGGTGCTGCTGCGGCTCGGCAAGGGGTCGGGGGTGGACGGGCTCTCCGGTATGTCCCTTATCAGGGAACGTCCCGATGTACGTATTCTGCGTCCGTTGCTGACGGTGCCGTCGGCCCGGCTCCGCGCCACCTGCCACGCGTACGCCCAGGAGTGGCTCGAGGACCCGTCGAACCGGTCGCCGCGCTTTACCCGGGCGCGTCTGCGTGGTCTGGTGCAGACATTGACGGGAGAGGGCGTGAGCCCGGAGGGGCTGGTCGAGTCCGCGCGTCGTGCGGCCCGTGTCCGCGCCACCCTGGAAGGGCTGGTGGCCGGGGTGCTGGGTGAAGCCGCCTCCGTTCACCCGGAAGGTTATCTGTGGCTGGATCCCGCTCCGCTTCTGGCGGCGCCGGCCGAGGTGGGTCTAAGGGCGCTGGCCCGCGCCCTGACCGTGGTGGGGGGGGCGGTGTACGCGCCCCGGTTGGAGCGGCTGGAGCGGCTTTACGCCCATGTGACGGCAGGCGACGGCCGGGGGCGTACGCTGGCCGGCTGCCGAATCCTGCCGCGCCGGGGGCGTCTTCTCCTCTGCCGGGAATCGGAGGCGGCAGCCGAGGCGACTCCCCTTCAGCCGGGGAATTCCGTGTGGTGGGACCGCCGTTTCACACTGCGCCTTGAACGGATCGACCGGCGTGGTCAGGTATGGGTGGCCCGGCTTGGCGAAGCCGGTTGGGCATCCATCCGGAGCGAGGTGTTACGCCTTGTTTCGACGTTGGGTACGCCGGTGGCGGTGGTACCGTCGTTGCCGGCCTTGTGGGATGAGGAAGGAGTGTTGGCGGCACCGCATCTGGGGTTTGTCAGAGGCGGTGCGGGGCCGGTTGCCTTGGTGGTGACCCACACTCCGGCTGAAACCATGGCGGGTCCGGTATTTGCAGTTGTTTGACTGCGCTCCGGCATTATCTATTGTCTGGTCGGGACAAGCCCATGTGTCGGGGGGCCTTGTTCCGGCAGGCCCGGCGGGGCATGGCCGTGGCGGATCGACGAAAGGCGCAAGCACGTGAACAACTTCGGCAAGAATCTGGCGCTCTGGATCATCATCGGCCTGCTGCTGGTGGCGCTGTTCAACCTGTTCCAGAGTTCCTCCACCCGCAGCCCGCAGACCTCGGTCCCGTACAGCGAATTCCTCCAGGAGGTGGAGCGCGGGCAGGTTGGCGACGTCACCATCAAGGGCAACCAGGTTTCGGGCCATTTCACCGATGGCCGGTCGTTCAGCACCTACACGCCGTCCGACCCCAATCTGGTGGAGCGCCTGTCGCAGAAGGGCGTGCGAATCTCGGCGTTGCCCGATGACTCGAACGTGCCCTCGCTGTTCAGCGTAATTCTGTCCTGGTTCCCGATGCTGCTGCTGATCGGCGTATGGATTTTCTTCATGCGCCAGATGCAGTCCGGCGGCGGCAAGGCCATGGGCTTCGGCAAGTCGCGGGCACGCCTGCTGACCGAGAAGGTCGGCCGCGTCACCTTCGACGACGTCGCCGGCATCGATGAAGCCAAGCAGGAACTTGAGGAAGTCGTCGAGTTCCTGAAAGACCCGCAGAAGTTCCAGCGCCTGGGCGGCAAGATTCCCAAGGGCGTGCTGCTGGTCGGCCCGCCGGGTACCGGCAAGACGCTGACCGCGCGGGCCGTGGCGGGCGAGGCCAACGTGCCGTTCTTCACCATTTCCGGCTCCGATTTCGTCGAGATGTTCGTGGGCGTCGGCGCCAGCCGCGTGCGCGATATGTTCGAGCAGGGCAAGAAGAACGCGCCCTGTATCATTTTCATCGACGAGATCGACGCGGTCGGCCGCCATCGCGGCGCCGGCCTGGGCGGCGGCAACGACGAGCGCGAGCAGACGCTGAATCAGTTGCTGGTGGAGATGGACGGCTTCGAGGCCAACGAAGGCGTCATCCTGATCGCCGCCACCAACCGGCCCGACGTTCTCGACCCCGCTCTGCTGCGTCCCGGCCGCTTCGACCGTCAGGTCGTGGTGCCGAACCCGGATGTGGCCGGTCGCGAGAAGATCTTGAAGGTCCACATGCGCAAGGTGCCGCTGGCCCCTGACGTGGACGCCCGGATCATCGCCCGCGGCACCCCCGGCTTCTCCGGCGCCGATCTTGCCAATCTCGTCAACGAGGCCGCCCTGCTGGCCGCGCGGGTGGGCAAGCGGGTGGTCGGCATGGCCGAATTCGAGGCCGCCAAGGACAAGGTCATGATGGGCGCGGAGCGCCGCTCCATGGTCATGACCGAGGACGAGAAGAAGCTCACCGCGTATCACGAGGCCGGTCACGCCGTCGTGGCGCTGCACTGTGTCGATTCGGACCCGATCCACAAGGCCACCATCATTCCGCGCGGTCGCGCGCTGGGCATGGTAATGCGCCTGCCGGAAGGTGATCGCATCTCGCTGTCGAAAGCCAAGCTGATCGCCGACCTGACCGTCGCCATGGGCGGACGCATCGCCGAGGAGCTGATCTTCGGCAAGGAGCGGGTGACCACCGGCGCCTCGGGCGACATCAAGATGGCCACCGATATCGCCCGGCGCATGGTTACCGAGTGGGGCATGTCCGACAAGCTGGGGCCGCTGCTGTACGGCGAACCGACGCAGGAGGTGTTCCTCGGCCACTCCGTCACCCAGCACAAGAACATGTCCGACTACACCGCTCAGGCGGTGGACGAGGAAATCCGCCGGGTCGTCGACGAGTGCTACGAGACAGCCCGCCGCATCCTGACGGAGAATATCGACCAGCTTCATGCCGTGGCGAAGGGGCTGCTGGAGTACGAAACCCTGTCGGGCGAGGAAATCCAGACTCTGCTGCGCGGCGAGCCGATCATCCGCACCGAGAAGCCGGACCCGCAGCCGCGCCCGACCTCGTCGGCTACGCCCGGCTCCGGTCGCCGCACCTCGGTCCCAACCTCGGGCGGTAAGGAAACCGGCGGGATGGACCCGGAGCCGCAGGGAACGTAAGCGGCGGCTCGCAACACCGATCACCAGCCCCTCTTCCCCGTGGAAGAGGGGCTTTTTCTTGAGGATTGCGCGGGTAATATGCCGGTCGTCCGCAACACCGGCTCAAAGGTGCGTTTTCCGATGGCCTCATCCGCTTCCGGCTCGCTGAAAAGCTTCTGCCCCACTCCTACGCCCGCCGCACGGGTCTATCTGCGGCCGGTCGGGCTGTTGCCGGCGTCGGTATGGGCGGCGGGCGGGGCGGTGCCGCTGGCCGGTGGACGCTTTTCCTTCACCACTACCGAACTGATCGTGCGCGACGGCGGTTTGATCCGCCGGGCCGTCGCCCCGTTGCCGGAGGTCCTCGCCTGGGGGTGGGAGCGCGGACGCGAGGTGGCGCAGAGGCTCGACCAGCTTCTGGGGCACCTGACCCGCGCCCGGCCGCCGTTTGCCGGGCTGGGGCTGGAGCGGCCGGCGATCATGGGCATCGTCAACATCACCCCCGACAGCTTTTCCGACGGCGGCGAGTTCCTTGCCCCCGACCAGGCGGTGGCGCACGGCCGCGCCCTGATGGCGGAGGGGGCGGATATCCTCGACATCGGTGGCGAATCCACTCGGCCGGGCGCCGAGCCGGTGCCGGCGGATGTTGAGATCGTCCGCGTCGTGCCGGTAATCGAACGGCTGGTGTCGGACGGTGCCGTGGTGTCCATCGACACCCGCCATGCCGTCGTCATGAAGGCGGCAGTGGCGGCAGGGGCCGCCATCGTCAATGATGTTTCGGCACTGACCGGTGATCCCGACAGCTTGGGCGTGGCCGCCGCCGGCGGGGCGGCGGTGGTGCTGATGCATATGCTGGGCGAACCCGGCACCATGCAGGATGCACCCGCCTACCAGGACGCCGCGCTGGACGTCTATGACTATCTGGAGGTGCGAGTGGAGGCGTGTCTGGCCGCCGGCATCCCGCGTGAACGGCTGGCGGTCGATCCCGGTATCGGTTTCGGCAAGACGCGCGACCACAACGTCGAGATTCTGCGTCAACTCGCTCTTTATCATGGCCTGGGCGTGCCGGTGTTGCTGGGCGTATCGCGCAAGAGCGTCATCGGGGCCTTGAGCCGGGGCGAACCGCCCCGCGAGCGGCTGGCCGGTTCGCTGGCGGCGGGGGTCGAGGGGCTTGGCCAAGGCGTGCAGATGGTACGCGTCCACGATGTGGCGGAGACATTCCAGGCGCGCGCGGTCTGGAACGCCCTACACCCGCCAGCCTAAAGAGGGAGCGCCGTCCGCTGCGTCCATTACCCCGCTTGACGCCGTGGCACGCCCTGTGCCGAACTGTCGCCGGCGGCAAAAAGCGGCCTATTTTTCTCTAATCGTTCCATCCCATTCCGAGGACCTGATGACTCGACGCCTGTTCGGTACCGACGGCATTCGTGGCACCGCCAACATGGAGCCGATGACCGCCGAGACCGCGCTCAAGGTTGCCATGGCGACCGCGTTTCAGTTCCGTCGCGGCAATCACCGCCACCGTGTCGTGATCGGCAAGGATACCCGCCTGTCCGGCTACATGCTGGAATACGCCATGACGGCCGGCTTCGTTTCCATGGGGATGGACGTGCTGCTGCTGGGGCCGTTGCCCACACCGGCGGTCGCCATGCTGACGCGCTCCTTGCGCGCTGATATGGGCGTGATGATCTCCGCCTCGCACAACCCCTTTCAGGACAACGGCATCAAGCTGTTCGGCCCCGATGGCTACAAGCTGTCGGACGCCCTGGAGGCGGAGATCGAGGCGCGCATGGCCCGGCCGTTCGCCGACGATCTGGCCGAACCCGCCCTGATCGGCAAGGCCACCCGCATCGACGACGCGCTCGGCCGCTATGCCGAGTACGTCAAGAACACCTTCCCCCGTCATCTGCGCCTGGACGGGCTGAAGATCGTCATCGATTGCGCCCATGGCGCGTCCTACAAGGTGGCGCCCGAAGTGCTGTGGGAACTGGGGGCCGAGGTGGTTTCCATCGGCGTCAAGCCCGACGGCGTCAACATCAACCAGGGCTGCGGCGCCACCGCGCCGGCGGCGCTTCAGGAGCAGGTGGTGGCCCACGGCGCCGATCTGGGCATTGCGCTGGACGGCGACGCCGACCGCGTCATCCTGGTGGACGAGAAAGGGCGCCGGATCGACGGCGATCAGGTCATGGCGATCGTCGCCTGTTCCTGGCGCGCCAGCCAACGGCTGAAGGGCGGTGGCGTCGCCGCCACCGTCATGTCGAACCTGGGGCTGGAACGCTACCTGGAGGGGCTGGGTCTCCAGCTCGCCCGCACGCCGGTCGGCGACCGCTATGTGGTCGAGCACATGCAGGAGCATGGCTTCAATATCGGTGGCGAGCAGTCGGGCCACATCGTCCTGGCCGACTACGGCACCACCGGCGACGGCCTGGTGGCGGCGTTGCAGGTGCTGGCGGTGGTCCTGGAAAGCGGCAAGCCGGCGAGCGATGCCATGCGCGTTTTCGAGCCCTATCCGCAACTCCTGAAGAACGTGCGGTTCAGCGGCGGACAGCCTCTGGAGCACGTCCGCGTCAAAGAGGCGATCAAGGACGGCGAGGGCCGGCTGGGCAACACCGGCCGTTTGCTGATCCGCAAGTCGGGCACCGAGCCGCTGATCCGCGTGATGGCCGAGGGCCAGGACGAAACCCTGGTCCGCACGGTGGTGGACGATATCGTCGCCACTATCCAGGCCGTGGCGAACCAATCGCTGGAGGCGGCGGAATAATGACCGGACGGGTTCTCATCGTCGCGGGCTCGGATTCCGGCGGCGGCGCCGGCATCCAGGCCGACATCAAGACCGTGACGGCGCTGGGCGGCTATGCCGCCACCGCCATCACCGCGTTGACCGCCCAGGACACGCGCAAGGTTCACGACGTCTTTGCCGTTGACCCGGCGTTCGTGGCGTTGCAGATGCGCGTGGTCCTGGCCGACATCGGCGCCGACGCCATCAAGACCGGCATGCTGGGCGACGCCCGGCTGATCGAGGCGGTGGCCGCCGTGATCGAGGATGCGGGGGTGGGCATTCCGCTGATCGTCGATCCGGTGATGGTGGCGAAAAGCGGCGACGCGCTGCTGGCGCCCGAGGCCAAGCTGACGCTGAAAAAGCGCCTGTTGGTCCACGCCGACATCGTTACCCCCAACGTGCCGGAAGCGGAGGCGCTGACCGGCATGACCATCCGCGACCTCCACGACATGCGGCACGCCGCGTCGCTGATCCGCACCTTCGGGCCGAAGGCCGTGCTGCTGAAGGGCGGGCACCTGGAGGAGGGGCCGCTGGTCACCGATCTGTTGTCCTGGGAGGAGGGCGAGGAGGTGTTCGAGGGAGAGCGCATCCACACCCCGCACACTCACGGCACCGGCTGCACCCTCGCTTCGGCCGTCGCCGTCGGCATCGCCCAGGGGCTGAACGTGCGCGACGCGGTGGCGCGGGCACGGGCTTATGTGGTGGAGGCGATTCTGGCCGCCCCCGGTCTCGGCCATGGGCACGGGCCGTTGGGCCACGGTCATACGGTGAGGCCGTTTCCCTGAAGAGAGGGGATCAGGTAGGGGTGGCGAGCAACGCCCGTGTCGCGGGTTCCCCGGCCGCGGGCGTTGCCGTTGCGGCGCCGGTGAGCGGTCGCGATTCCAATAGGCTCGCCATCATCGATGATCGGTCGCGCCGGGCGCTGAACGGGGTTTGATAATCGTTGAACAGCGCGACGTAGGTGCGCGCCGACACGCCGTTGCCATCGGTGGAGCCGCCACCGGCCGCCGATTGCAGCCAGCGGCGCAAACCGCCGACGCCCACCAGATGGGCGCCGCCCAGAAGGCCGGACGCGGTCAGCCGGATGCTGCCGACCGTGCGGCCGACCCAGTCGTCCAGGTCGAAGTGGACGATATAGCGCCATTGCGCCTGCCAGAACCGGGTCACCGCCTCGGTCTGGGCCGCCCGGCTCGCCAGGAAAGTGGGCTTCGACGTCACGCGCAAGCGCCGGGCGGTGGCGGTCCACGACCCGATCCAGTCGTTCTTGCTTGTGCCATCGCGCGTGTAGAAGCCGGCGTCGATCAGCGCCGCCTCGCCCATCTGATAGAGCCCGAGGTAGCCGTAGCGATTCACCGCCCCGGGCCGGTTGCCCGATTCCCGCTGGGCCAAGGCCTTCAGCAGGTCGGTCCAGGCGCCGCGCGGCGCGGGAGTGGAGGGTGGGGGCGATGGCACGCCGCCAGTCTACACGATCGCGCGCAGTCCGTCCGCCGGGTTCGCCAGCACCGCCGCCAGAGCTTTCAGGCCACGGACCACCTCGTCGCGGCTGCGTGGTTGGCACAGGCCGATGCGCACGGCATGCGGCGCGCTGGCCCGGCCGACGGTGAAGGCGTCGGCCCCGGTGACGGCGACACCCCGCTCGCGAGCCTCGGCGACGAAGTCCTCGCGCCGCCATGGCTCCGGCAGGTTGAGCCAGAGATGCTGGCCCAGCGGCGGGCCGCCGATCAGGAGGCGGGGCAGAATCTCCAGCGCCAGGGCCTGTCGGGCGTGGGCCTCGTCGCGCTGGATGGCGGCGAAGGCGTCGGCCTGACCGCTCTGAATCCAGCGGCTGGCAATCTCGCTCATCAGAGGTGGAAAGGAATAATTGAGCGCCCGGATGGTCGCCTCCAGGCGTGGCACCAGATGGGAGGGGGCGACGAGATAACCCACGCGCAGTCCTGCCGCGATGCTTTTCGACAGGCTGCAGACGTACAGAGTGACGTCGGGCGCCAACGTCTGGATCGGCCGGTTGGCCGGTGCCAGAAAGCCGAAGGCGTCATCCTCGACGATCGTCACCCCGTACTGGCGGGCGATCTC
>DASPMK010000165.1:0-26262 GCA_035627075.1 Azospirillaceae bacterium | reverse complement strand
TCTGCGAAGGGCGCAGGCCGCCAAGCGGCCGGTGGCGTTGGTGACCGACCTTGCGACCGGCCTGCAAACCCTGGTGTGGGACGACGCGGTACATGGCGGTTTCGGGCTGGAAGATGAGGCTCTGGCGGTGGCACGCCGCCACCTCGCCGAGGACCGTAGCGCCCTGGTCGAGGTGGGCGCGGACCAACGGCTGTTCATCCGCGCCTACAACCCGCCCCTTCGGCTGATCGTGGTGGGGGCGGTCCATATCGCCCAGGCGCTGGCGCCGATGGCGAGCCTTGCCGGCTATGACGTGACCGTCGTGGACCCGCGCCGGGCCTTCGCCACCGATGAACGGTTCCCCGGCGTGACTGTGATCCGCGAGTGGCCGGATGACGCCATGAGCAAATTAGTGCCCGATTCCCGCACCGCCGTGGTAACCCTGACCCACGATCCGAAGCTGGACGACCCGGCGCTGATCGCCGCCGTAGCGTCACCGGCGTTCTATATCGGTGCGCTGGGCTCCAGCCGTACCCATGCCAAGCGCCTCGACCGGCTACGGGCGGCAGGAGTGGATGATAAGGCACTGGCGCGCGTCCATGGGCCGGTCGGCCTCGATATCGGCGCGGTCAGCCCGGCCGAGATCGCGCTGGCGGCGTTAGCCCAGATCACGGCGACACGCAACCCGAAACGCCGCACGGCGGCTTGAGGCTCCATGTATTTCGGGCCTATCCCCGTTGACGAGGCCGAGGGCGCCATCCTGGCGCACTTGTTGCGCCTGGGCGCGCAAACCTTCAGGAAGGGCCGCGTGCTGGACGCCGCCGACGTATCGGCGTTGCGCGCGGCGAGCCTTGCCACGGTGGTCGGCGCCCGGTTGGAGGCCGGCGACATCGGCGAGGACGCGGCGGCCTCCCGTGTCGGGCAGGCGGTGATGGGTGACGGGCTGACGGCCAGCGCCGCCTTCACCGGGCGCGTCAACCTGTTCGCCGCCGCCGCCGGACTGACGGTGATCGATACCGATGTGATCAACCGGCTAAACCTGCTGGACGAATCTGTCACCATTGCCACCCTGCCCCCCTTCACCCCGGTGGAGCCGCGGCAGATGGTGGCGACCATCAAAATCATCCCGTTCGCCGCCCCAGCCAAGGTCATCGAGCGGATCGAGGTTTTGGCCGCCGGGGAGCCGCCGGTGCGGGTGGCGCCTTTCCGGCCGTTCCGCGCCGGGCTGGTGCAAACGCGGTTGCCGGGCACCAAGGAAGGCATGCTCGACAAGACCGTGGCCGCCACCGAGGAGCGGCTGGCCCAACTCGGCGGCACGCTGGCGGTGGAATGGCGTTGCGACCACGCCGCCGACCTCGTCGCCGTGGCCGTGGCCGACCAGCGGGCTCGGGGCGTGGATGTGGCCCTGGTGATCGGAGCCTCGGCCATCACCGATCGGCGCGACGTGTTGCCAGCCGGGATCGTGGCGGCGGGCGGCGAGATCGAGCATTACGGCATGCCGGTGGACCCCGGCAACCTGATGCTGCTGGCGCGGTTGCGCGGCATGCCGGTGCTGGGCCTGCCGGGCTGTGCGCGGTCGCCCAAGCTCAACGGCTTCGACTGGGTGCTGCAACGGTTCGCCGCCGGCATTCCGGTAAGCCGCGCGGACGTGATGCGCATGGGCGTGGGCGGGCTGTTGACCGAAATCCCCAGCCGGCCGCAACCGCGCGCAGCATCGGCATCGGCGCCCGCGCAGCCACGCATTGCCGCCGTGGTGCTGGCCGCCGGCCTGTCGTCGCGCATGGGTGAAGCCAACAAGCTTTTGATGACGGTGGACGGTGTACCGATGGTGGCGCGGGCCGTGGATGCGGCACTTGCCTCCCAGGCGCGGCCGGTGGTGGTGGTGACCGGCCATGACCGCGAGGCGGTGGCGGCCGTGCTGGGCGCCCGGCCCGTCACCCTGGTCCACAATCCCGATTACGGGCGGGGCATCAGCGCGTCGCTCAGGGCGGGGATCGCCGCCCTCCCGCAAGAGGTGGACGGGGTATTGGTGTGCCTGGGCGACATGCCGTTTGTGGCCCCCCCTACGCTCAACCGGCTGATTGCCGCCTATGCCCCGGCCGAAGGACGCGCGGTGTGCGTGCCGACGGTAGCCGGGCGACGCGGCAACCCGGTGTTGTGGGACCGACGTTTCTTCGCGGCGATGGCCGGGCTATCCGGCGACAGCGGCGCCCGCGCCCTGCTCCACAGCCATGCCGATCTGGTTTGCGAGGTGCCGGTGGATGACCAGGGCGTTCTGCTGGATTTCGATACGCCGGAGGCGTTCGGACGGGAAGGAAGACCGGACGGCCCCTAAGAAACGGCCGGCGAGGTTATGCCTCGCCGGCCGCATCGATCACTCCGGGCTGGCGGTGTCGGCGTCCGATTCCGGGGCGCCCATCATGGCGCTGGCGACAAGGCCGGCGTTGGCGCGGACCTTGGCCTCGATGGCGTTGGCGATTTCCGTGTTGGTGCGCAAGAACGTCTTGGCGTTCTCGCGACCTTGCCCGACGCGCTGGCCTTCATAGGAGAACCACGCGCCGGACTTTTCCACCACGCCGGCCTGGATGCCGAGGTCGAGCAGCTCGCCCACCTTGGATACGCCCTCGCCGTACATGATATCGAAATCGACGACGCGGAACGGCGGCGCCAGCTTGTTCTTGACGACCTTCACCCGGGTCTGGTTGCCCACCACCGTATCACGGTCCTTGATGGCGCCGATGCGGCGGATGTCCATGCGGATCGAGGCGTAGAACTTCAGCGCGTTGCCGCCGGTCGTGGTTTCCGGGTTGCCGAACATCACGCCGATCTTCAAGCGGATCTGGTTGATGAAGATCACCATGCAACGCGACTTGGAGATCGAGCCGGTCAGCTTGCGCAGCGCCTGGCTCATCAGACGGGCGTGCAGACCGACGTGGCTGTCGCCCATCTCGCCTTCCAATTCGGCGCGCGGCACCAGAGCGGCCACCGAGTCCACCACCAACACGTCGATGGCGCCGGAACGCACCAGGGTGTCGGCGATTTCCAGTGCCTGCTCGCCGGCGTCGGGCTGGGAGATCAGCAGTTCGTCCACGTTCACGCCCAGCTTGCGGGCGTACGACGGATCGAGCGCGTGCTCGGCGTCGATGAAAGCGCAGGTGCCGCCGCTCTTCTGAGCCTCGGCGATGACGTGCAGCGCCAAGGTGGTCTTGCCCGAGCTTTCCGGCCCGTAGATCTCGATGACGCGGCCACGCGGCAGGCCGCCGATACCCAGCGCGATGTCGAGGCCCAGCGAGCCGGTGGAGATGACTTCCGTCTCCACCATACTTTCGCGGGCGCCGAGCTTCATGATCGAGCCCTTGCCGAACGCACGTTCGATCTGAGCCAGGGCGGCGTCGAGGGCCTTCTGCTTGTCCATGGAATCCTTCTCAACCAAACGAAGCTGTGCGGTCATGCCCGGAACTCCCCTGTTCTCTCACAAGCCTCGGCCCCGACGCAACGAGCCGTGCAACAGCCCCCAATGTACGCATTTTGTTCATGCTTACAAGCGTTAATTCCCTTTATGTTCTCGTTTGTCGTGGGCCGTCATAACCCGCCATAACAGGTTATGCCAGAGAACGGGCCGCGAACATTCCGGATCACGAAGTCCCGCGCAACACTTCCTTCACCTTGCCGGCCAACTGCTTGAGGGAGAAGGGCTTGGCAAGGAAATGCACCACCTCGCCACCGTCGAGCTGATCCTTGAAGCGATCTTCGGTATAGCCGGAGATGAAGATCACCTTGAGGTCGGGCCGGGTGGTACGGACGTGGCGGATCAGCGTCGGTCCGTCCATCTGCGGCATCACCACGTCGGAAATCAGGAGATCCACCCGTGTCGAGTCGCCGGCCAATACCTGCAACGCCGCCTCGCCGCTCTTGGCCTCCAGCACCTGATAGCCCTTGTTGCGCAAGGCACGGGCGGAGAAGACGCGCACCGCGTCCTCGTCCTCCACCAAAAGGATGGTGCCGGCGCCGGTGAGGTCGGCGGCCGGGCGTTCGCGGGCCTCCGTTCCCTCGCCCGCCTTCTCCTCCCCGCCGGTGTGGCGCGGCAGGATGATGGTGAAGGTCGCCCCCTCCCCCATCCTGGAATCGACGAAGACGAAACCGCCGGTCTGGCGCACGATGCCATAGACGGTGGACAGCCCCAGCCCGGTGCCCGAGCCCACCTCCTTGGTGGAAAAGAACGGCTCGAAGATGCGCTGAAGGTTTTCCTGCGGAATGCCGATGCCGGTGTCGCCCACCTCGATCACCACGTACTCGCCCGGCGGCACCGCCTCGTGGCCGCGCCGGATCAGGATGGCGGTGGACAGGTTGCGGGTGGCGATGGTCAGGCGGCCGCCCCCCGGCATGGCGTCGCGGGCGTTCACCGCGAGATTGATCACCACCTGCTCGAACTGCCCCTGATCCACCTTGACGAGGCCCAGGTCGCGGCCATGCGTCATCTTCAAGTCGATGTGCTCGCCGATCAGCCGGCGCAACAGGTTGGTCAACTCGGCCAGCACGTCGGTGATGTTGATGACGCGCGGCTGCAAGGTCTGCTGACGCGAGAACGCCAGGAGTTGGCGCACCAGATTGGCGGCGCGGTTGGCGTTCTGCTTGATCTGCATGATGTCGCTGAACGATTGGTCGCCCGGCTTGTGGCGCAGGAGAAGCAGATCGCAAAAGCCGATCATCGCCGTCAGCAGGTTGTTGAAGTCGTGCGCCACGCCGCCGGCCAACTGGCCGATCGCCTGCATCTTCTGCGAGTGCGCGAACTGGGCCTCCAGGCTCTTCTGCTCGGTCATGTCGATGAAGTGAAGCATCAACGACCGCCCCGTCCCCGCCGGGCCGACCAGTCGCCGGGCATAGAGATGGGCCACCAGATCGCGCCCGCCCTTCAGCCGGACTTCCAGCGGTGCCGGCAAGTCCTCTCCGCCCAGCACCGCTTTCAGCCGCGACAGGGTTTCGCCGCGCTGCGGCGGGTCGACGAGATCGGCGATGGCACGGCCGAGCACCGCCGCCTGCTCCAGCCCCAGAAACGCCAGGAAGGCGCTGTTGCATTCCTTCACCACATGGTTGTCGTCGGCCAGCGCGATGCCGATGGGCGCATCCTCGAACAGACGTTGGAAACGCTGCTCGGAACGGCGCAACGCCTCCTCCCATTGCTGCTCGGGCGTCAGGTCATGAACCACCGAACGGGTATGGATCACCCGGCCATCCTCGCCGCGCACCAGCACCTGCACCACCGACGCCTGGAACTGGCGCCCCCGCAGGCCCTTCAACGTCAGGTCCTCGCGCTGCTCGTCGCCGCCGCCGGACAGGATGGCGAAAGGAGCGGCACCCGCCGGCGGCTCGGCCAGAATCTCGTGCAGCCGCCGCCCGGCCGTCACCAGGTCGGCGGTCGAGCCTTCCAACCAGCGGGCGAGCGTATCGTTGGCGAACAGGAACCGGCCGTCTTGATCCACCGAGAAGAAGCCCACCGGCGCGTGATTCATGAAATCCGCCAGCTTGGCCCGCTCCTCCTGGACGATGCGCTCCATCTCGCGCCGCCCGGTCACGTCCTCGACCCGCCAGTGGGTCCAGCCGGGATGGCCACCGAGCGGCTGGGCCTGAAGGAGGCGCCACACCGTCAAGCCGCCCGGCCGCAGCACGGGAAGTTCGGCCGACGCCGCCGACCCGGCCCGCGCGATCTCGCGCAATTGGCGGAATTCCGCCGCCACCTCGGGCGGGTTGGAGAATTGGCGCTCCAGCGCCGTCATCGGGTCCTCGCCCTCGCCGTTCACCAGATACTGGAAGACGTCGTTGACGTAGAAGGCCCGGCCCTGCGCGTCGCAGATCAGACGGCCCGCCGGCAGGCCGTTGAACGCCCGCACCAGGAGCGCCCGGTCGCGCTCCACCCGGCGCAGGATCACCAGCCCCGCCCAGACCGCCACGATCGAGGCCGCCAGCAGCAGCAAAAGCCCGGTCAGCGTCACCGCCCCCGTTTCCGCCAGCTGGCCGTAGAAGGCCAGCGCCAACCCGAACAGGCCCAGCGAAACGGCCAGCCACAGCCGTGACCACGACGACCGGGCCGGTGAGGTGGGAGACGGCAAAGGCAGGGCGGTGGTCGAAACCAACGGACAACTCCGGCAGGCGAACTTAAATGAGCTGAAACGCAGGGGCTGAAAGCCCTTGCCTCTTTAATGTTTCAGCGAACGGTTCTTCAGCTTGAACACATAGGTGATGATTTCGGCGACCGCACGGTAGTGCTCGGCCGGAATCTCTTGATCGATCTCGACCGCGGCGTAGAGCGCGCGGGCCAGCGGCGGGTTGGAGACGATGGGAACGTCATGCTCCTCCGCCAGCTTGCGGATGTTCAAGGCGATGTTGTCGGCACCCTTGGCCACCACCATCGGAGCGCCCATGGCGGCGGGATCGTATTTCATGGCGACCGCGAAGTGAGTCGGGTTGGTGATCACCACGTCGGCCTTGGGCACGTTCGCCATCATGCGTTGACGCGCCTTCTCCATGCGGATCTGGCGCAGCCGGCCCTTCACCACCGGATCGCCTTCGGACTGCTTGTACTCCTCCTTCACTTCCTGCTTGGTCATGCGCATCTTCTGCATGAAGTCGAAACGCTGCCAAAGGAAATCCAACGCGGCGATCACCGTCATGATGCCCAGCACCCCCGCCACCAGCCGATAAGCCAGCCGCGACATCTCCTCGACCACCGAGGGCACCGCCAGCCCGGCGTACAGTTCCACATGGCCCAGCATCGGAATCAGGGCGTAGTAGGCGACGGCGCCGACGATGGCGATCTTGATGATGCCCTTGCCCAACTCCATCAACTGGTTCTTCGAGAACAGCTTGGCGAAGTTGCTGATGGGGTTGAGGGTTTCCAGGCTCGGCTTGACCGCCTCCCACGAGACGTGCCAGCCCGTCTGCAACAGCGAGGCGAGAATGCCCACCACCATCAGCAGGAGAACCGGCACCATCACCGTCAGGCCGATGTCGACCAGGACCTGCGTAAGTACAATGCCCAGCCCGCCGGCATCGGTGGGATACTCGTGGGCGTGCTCGAAATACCCGGCCATGCGGTGCGACAGCCACGTCAGCGTGCCCGGTGCCCATGACACCAAAGACACCAGGGTAACCACCAGCATCAGCCAGTTGTGGATTTCCCGGCTGATGGCGAACTGGCCCTTATCGTGGGCCTCTTGCAGCCGTTTACCTGTCGGCTCTTCTGTTTTGGAAGAATCGTCCGCGTCTTCCGACACCCGGGCACCCTCGTCTCGGCTGGGTCAGGTCTAGTTGGGGTTGAGCAGATTGATCATGGTGGCCTCAAACCCCTGAAGCCAGTACAGCATCATGGCCGACAAGGTCAGCCCGAACAAGAACAGACCAATCCCGACCTGCGCCGACATAAAGATGAAAAACACCTGGATCTGCGGCATCAGCCGCGCGATCAGGCCCAGCGCCAGGGCGAACAGCAGGCCCGTGACAAGAAACGGCGCCGAAAGCTGCACCCCCAGAAGGAACGAGCGCGATACCATCTCGACGATGGTCTTCGCGAAGTCGCCCAACGGCAGGGGTGCCCCGGCCTCGAACAGGGTATAGCTGTCCACCGCCGCCAGGATCAGCATGTGGTGCAGGTCGGCGGCAAACAGCAGCAGCACGCCGACCATGCCCATCAAGGCGCCGGGTAGCGAGCCCTGGCTGGCCATCGCCGGGTTGAAGACAAAGGCGTTGGCGAGGCTCGACTGGATGGCGATGATCATCCCGGCTGTCTCCAGCGCGCTCATCAACAGACGCGCCAGCGTGCCGATGAAGATACCGATCAGCACCTCCTGCCCGATCAGCATGGCCATCCCCAACCCCGATTTCGGCATCGGCGGCAGGTACTGGCGTACATAGGGGGCGACGACGACGCTGATCATCAACGCCAGCAGCAGGCGGATGCGCGTGGAGATGAACGGCTCGGCCATGGTCGGCATGATCGAAAACGCCGTGCCGATGCGGGTGAAAACCAGAAGCCAGGCGTAAATCTGCGAGATCAGGAAAGCGTCGAGGGCGGAGCCGCGCATGGCCACACTACAAGGTGCCGAGCGCGACGATGCGATCGGCGAGGCCCTCGGTGAAGGTCACAAGCGTTGCCAGCATCCACGGCATCAACAGGATCGACAGGCCGAAGACCAGCACCATCTTCGGCACGAAGGTCAGGGTCTGTTCCTGGATATGCGTCAGTGCCTGGAACAGCGAGATGGCGAGGCCGACCACCATGGTGATCAGCATCGCCGGCCCGGACAGCTTCAGCATGACGATGATGGCCTCGCGGCACATCTCGATGACGGCGGTTTCGTCCATGGCCCGACGACGACCCTCAGATCGGCATGCGCATGATTTCCTGGTAGGCGGCAACGACCTTGTCGCGCACCGCCACCACCGTCTGCACCGTGACCTCGGCGTTGGACACGGCGGTGACCACGTCGGTCAGGTCGGCCTTGCCCACGACGGCGGCAGCCGACATCTTCTCGCCCTGCTTGGCGACGTCGATGGAGCTTTTGACGCTGTCCTCCAGCACCTCGCCGAAGGACGGACCCGCGGCGTCGCGCGCCTCCATGCCGGGTTTGGCGCCCGAGGCGGCGGTCTTGGCATAGGCGGCGAGCGCGTTGGTGACGTTGGAGACCATGGCCGGTCCTTCCCCTCAAACAGTGGCGATCAGGCGCGCAGGATATCGACGGTGCGCATGATCATGCCGCGCGCCGTCTCGATGACGTTCAGGTTGGCCTCGTACGAACGCTGCGCCTCGCGCATGTCCGTGCTCTCGATGATCGAGCTCACGTTGGGCATCAGCACGTAGCCGTCGGCATCCGCCGAGGGATGGCCGGGGTCGTACTTGCGGGTGAAATCGGATTTGTCGACATCGATGCGGGCGATCTTGACCACATCGACGCCCTTGGCCCGGTCCATCTCGTTGGCGAAGGTCACCACCTTGCGCCGGTACGGCAGTTCGCCCGGCGTCTGCGCCGTGGAGTTGGCGTTGGCCAGATTCTCGGCGATCGTCTTGAGCCGGGTGCCCTGCGCCTTGAGCGCGGAGGAGGATACGTGCAGTGCCTTGTTCAGATCCATGGGACCAGTCCCCTTTCACCCGACGCCGTCACGCGCCGCCCGAGCGGCTGAGCGCGGTTTTGATCAAACCTACGTGTTTCTTGTAGAGGTTGGTGACCATTTGATAGTCCATGGCCGTTTCGGCCACCTTGGTCATCTGCTCCTCCAGCACCACCGCGTTGCCGGACGGCGACGTTTCGTAGGGCTTGCGCTCCATCAGGGAACGGTTCGCCCAATCGCTGGTGCGGCGGGTCGTCGTGCCCTCGCCGGCGATATGCTCGCCGTCGGTGCGGGTCAGCGCGATGCCGTTGCGCTCGCTGTCGCGAATCGCCGACTTGAAATCGAACGGCACAAGGTCGCGCGGCTTGTAGCCCGGCGTATCGGCATTGGCCACGTTCTCCGCCAGCACCTCCTGGCGCTGCGTCAACCATTGCATCTTCTGATGCATCAGCTTGAATATGCCGAGGTTTTTCAGGTCCATGGCCAGACACCGTGATCGCTGGGCGCGGCCCATCGGCCGCGAGCACACGCGCCCTTCTGGCACGCCAACTGGACGGAATTGTTGCGAAAAAGGGTAAACCATTTCCTAAAGAATGGCAAGGGTCACAGCCGAAAAGCTCCCCCTTCCGCACCCCTTTCGGGTTAGAATATCATCCACCGATCAATGGAATATCCATTCGGATGCGCGCCCTTGGAACTGTACGATATCCCGCCGAAGGATAAGAAACCGGCCCGCCGGCCGGTCGCGGTCGCGCTGAAGTACGAGCCGGGCGCCACCGGCCTGCCCAGGATCGTGGCCACCGGCCGGGGAACGGTAGCCGAGCAGATTCTGGAGGTGGCCTTCGCCAACGACGTGAAAGTGCGTGAGGACGCGGATCTGGTGGAAATCCTCGCCGCCGCCGACATCGACACCGAGATTCCGATCGAGGCTATCATCGCGGTCGCCGAGATCCTGGCCTATGTCTACCGCGCCAATGGCCAGATGCCGCCGGAGCCCAGCCGATGACCGCCACCCCACCCGCCCCTCCACAGGATTACCGGCTCGCCGACGCCGATTCCGCCCGCCGGGCCATGGCCGAGGTGGCCGAGGAGCTGGCCGCCGCCCACGCCATCGCCCAGACCGGCGGGTCGGTTGACCTGTCGGGCCTGGACGACTCGGTGGCGGTGATCTGCGAGGCCGCGCTGAATTTCGAGCCCGACGCAGGCATGGAACTGCTGCCGGCCCTGCTCGACCTCGCCCGCGACCTGGAGGTGCTGTCCGGCGAGATCCGCCGCCAGCAGGCCAGCGCCCGCCAGCGCCAAGAGGCCGACGAGGCGCACCGGCGGACCCGCGCCGTATCGGCCTACGGTCGCCCGCCGGCCACCCCGCCCGTCAAGGATTGAGGAGCGGACGGTGAGTGATCCCTTCGTGGAGTGGGACACCTATCTGCGCTTCGTCGCGGCACTGGTCTTCGTGCTGGCGCTGATGGGCGTGCTGTCCTGGCTGTTGCGCCGCTCCGGCTGGGGCGGGCGCACATCGGGCGGGCGCCGCCGACTGGCCGTTGTCGAGATGCTGTCGATCGATCCCCGGCGCCGACTGGTGCTGGTGCGCCGCGACGGCGTGGAGCACCTGCTGCTGCTGGGCGCCCAGGGCGACCGGGTGATCGAACGTGATATCGGCGCCGCCTCCTTCCGTCAGGCCCTGGACGCCACACCCGAGACGACGAGCGAAGAGAAAAAGGTATGACCGACCGTAGGCGTCACCGCCGCTGGGGCTTTGCGCTGGGTATCCTCCTGGCGCTGGGCACCGGGATGATCGCCGGCCCGGCGCTGGCCCAGAGCCTCAATCTGGATCTGGGCGAAGGCGGCGGATCGTCCACCGCCCGCATCATCCAGATGATCGCGCTCCTGACGGTGCTGTCGCTGGCGCCGTCGATCCTGATCATGACGACGTCGTTCACCCGCATCGTCATCGTGCTGTCGTTCCTGCGGTCGGCCATGGGCGTGCAGCAGGTGCCGCCCAACACGGTGATGATCAGCCTCGCCCTGTTCCTCACCTTCTTCATCATGGCGCCGGTGTTCGAGCAGTCGTACCAGCAAGGCATCCTGCCGCTGATCAACGAGGACATCGACGAGATGGAGGCCTTCCAGCGGACCGCCGCGCCCTTGAAGACTTTCATGCTGGGCCATACCCGCGAGCGCGACCTGATGCTGTTCGCCGACATGGCCAAGTTGAAGGAGGTCAAGGGGCCGCAGCAACTGCCGCTTCAGGTGGTGATCCCGGCCTTCATGATTTCCGAGATCAAGCGGGCGTTCGAGATTGGCTTCCTGCTGTTTCTGCCGTTCCTGATCATCGACATGGTGGTGGCGTCCATCCTCATGTCCATGGGCATGATGATGCTGCCGCCGGCGATGGTCGCCCTGCCCTTCAAGGTGATCTTCTTCGTGCTGGTCGACGGCTGGTACCTGATCTCCGGCAGCCTCGTGAAAAGTTTCGGAACAGTGCAGTAGATTTCGACGCGCCAGGGTGATCGTCAGCCGTGGACGGTCATGACGAAATCCATTTTTGCCCCGAAAATCACTTCGGTGCTTGGCTCTGCTTGTTCCGATAACCGTCCAGGAAGTTCTTGAACAGGTCCACCTCGGCCACGCGGGTGCGGATGGTGCGGGCGTCGAACAGGCCGGCGGCCTGTTCCGGCCGAGTCAGGACATAGAAAGCGTTGGCCTCCGGCGACTTCTCCATCACCGCCCCCCACTCCTTGCGGAAGGACGCAAGCCCCACCCCGTCGCCGGACAGCGCCAGGGCGACGGCGCGATTCAGCACCAGTTGCAAGGTATCGGCGTCCAGATTGGCGCCGTCGGCGGGTGGCGGGCCGATCACCTTGCCCAGCGCGTCGGCGGCCTGCCCCCACCGCTGGCCTCGCCACGCGATATCGACGCGCAGCATGTTGGCGGGTCGGCTATCGTCCGGACCCAGGAGCGTCACCGCCTCCTCGCCCCGGTTGAGTTCGGCCAGCGCGCGGGCCTGCAACACCCGCCGTTCGGCCGCGAGATCGGGCGGCGCGCCCGGGATGACCGAGGTTTCCAGCGCCCTTAGCGCCAGTTCCGGCTTGTGGTCCAACAGCCGGATGGCGGCGAGCCGCGTGCCCGCCTGGAACTTGTCCATCCCCGCCAGCCGGTAGTTGACCTGATGCTCCAGAAGCTGGGCGCCGCGCTCCAGCAGGTCGATTTCCACCAGCCGCTCGGCGAGATGGCGGATGATCGCGTCGCCCTGCGGCCCGATGGGCGTCAGTTCGCGGAACTCGTCATAGAGCGCCAGCGCGTCCAACGCCGTCAGCTTGGCGCCGCCGTTCTTGAGGAACAGGTCGGTGAAGACCTGGGTCATCTCGTCGGTCAGGCGGCCGTTGCGCGGATCGTCGGGGAAGTAGGCGATGGTTTCGCGCATGGTGCGCAAGCCGTCGAAGTAGTTCCCGGCCATGAAATGCATCTCGGCGGCGCGTTGCAGCACGTCCAGCTCGTAGTCGTCGCCGCGCCACGCGAAGCGCAGCCCCTCCAGCTTTTCCGTGGCTTGGCGCGGCGTCATGCGGCCGTCGGCCACCTCCATGTTGATCAGCGCGAAGGCGGCGCGCGAGCGGTAATAGCGGTCCCCGGAGTTGATCACCTCGTCCCACAGCTCGGAAGCGCGGATGCCGTTGCCGGACTGGCGCATCGCCTCGCCGCGCAGGTAAAGCGCCGCCGGGTGATGCTCGGCATCGGGATGCCGCGCCACCACCTGATCCAGCAGACGAACCGCGTCGGGTCGTTCGCCGGTGTTCAGCTTGGCCTCCACCGCCGCCAGCGACAGCTTGAGGAAATGGGGGTCGGGATAGGTCGCCAGCATGTGGGCGCCGGCCGAAAACTCGCGCGACGCGGCGTTCCAGTCGCGCCGCCCGGCCGCGGCCGCCCCCCGCCACAAGCCGGCCTCGGGATTGCCGTCCAGCGCCGCGTTGGCAAGATCGGCCGCCGCCCCTTCGGGATCGTAGGTCCAGATGCGGGTGGCGCCGCGCAAGGCGCGGAACTCGGGCCAGCCCTCCAGCGCCGGCTGCTCGGCCGCCAGCATGTTGAGGAGGCCCAGCGCCTCGTGGCCGTAGCCGTTGGCAAAGTAGAAACGCGCCAGATCCAGTCGCGCCTTCTCGCGCTCGGTATCGGGAACGTTGATCACCGCCGCCATCATCTTCTGGCGGTTCTCGGTGAAGGTCTTGGGCGTCCCCTTGGCCCAGGCGGCGACGTCGAACAGCCTGCGCTCCTCGATCGGGCGGGACTGGGAGGTCTGCGGGATGCGGGCGTCGGTCGACGGCGACAGGCGCAGGCCGCCGGCCGTGGTCAGTTCCAACCCTTCCTTCACCGGCCGGGCGTTGATGGCCTCGACGATCGGGCGGATCACCACGCCCTGGATCGCCGGCAACAGCTCAAGCTGGGCGTAGTGGTGGCGTTCCGACACCGCCCGGCCCGGCGTAGACAGCGGCGCGACCAGGAGCGGGTCGCCAACCTCGGGATCGGTGATCTGAACGACATTGTGGGCATCGAGGGCATGCACCACCAGACGCGGCCCCAGAACGAATTCCGGCTGCGGCTCGACGGTCAGCGCCTGCGGCGGCGGCACCGAGGAGCGCGCGAGCACCACGCGCCAGTTGACGCCGTCACGCTCGATGAAGGGACGCAGCCACGGCGGCAGGCCGATGCGGAACGCGCTGCCGCTGTCGGTGGCCACCGTCTCGATCGGACCGACCAGGGCCTCCACCGGCCCGGCCAGCGACACCGCCGATGGCTCGATCTTGCGGTCGAACACGGTGTAGAGATAGCCCGAACGCGTGAACACGGCCACCGCCGCCGGACCTCCGGTGGCGAAGGTGAGCGCGGTGGGCGTGGCCGTCACCGAAGCCGGCGGCGGAGCCGCCGCCGATCCGACCGCCGCCGTTACCGGCGCCACCCCGGGCTGGGTGGCCGGCGCCGGCGGCGCAGCCGGGACGGGATGTTGCGCGGGCGCGGCCGGGGGCACGGCGATCGGAACCTGAGCCGGCATGGCGGCGGGAACACCCACGGGCACGCCGCCCGGCTGCCCCGAAGGCTGAGGAGCCGCCGGCCGGACCGTCGCCTGCATCGGAGCCGGGGCCGGTTGAGGCGACGGGACCGGTTGAGGCGCCGGGACCGGCACGGGAGCGGGAGCCGCCTTGGCAACGGGCGCCGGAGCGGCACCGGCCATGGAGGCGGGGGACGGCTCGGCCCCGGGCTGGATAGCGGCGGGTTTGAGCACGTCCAGCACCAGGGAGGAGCCGTTTTTAAAGTGCTTCAGCCCCGAATCCGAAGGGACCGTGACGGTGACCGCCAACCGGCCATCGGTTTGGGCCTGTTCCACCCCTTTCACGAAGGCCGGCGGCTTGCGGCTGACGGCGGAAAAATCGGCCTTGCCCGGCTTGTCGAAGGTGATGGTCACCTGATTACCGTTGCGGGCCAGTGTATAATTTGCCGCCTGCGGCCAGTCGAAGACGAGGCGGCTGTAATCCGGATGGTTGCCGGCGCGCACGGGAATCGTGGGACCGGACGCCGGGGCGGCCTTCGCCGGCGTCTCTGCCCGAACCGCCTGCGCCGGAGCCGGCACGGGTGCCGGGGGCGGACTGGCCGGCGGTGAAGCTGGTGCGGGGGCCGGCGCGGGCGCCGCCTTGGCCTGGACGGCGGCCGGTGGTGGCTGGGTGGCCTCCCCAAGATCGAGGACCACGCGGTTGCCGATGCGGAAGCTTTTGAGGGTGGACGGCTTTTTCAGGTCGAAGCTGACGGTGCGCTGGTCGGCTTCCAGCTTGCCGCCGGACACGTAGGCACCGAGGTTGGCGTTGACGGCGCCCAGGCCCGGCTCCAGCTCCTTGTCGAAGGTGACGACCAGCTTCTGCCCGTCGATACGGGCGGTGAAGCCCACCGGCCCCGACCAGTCGAACACCATGCGGCCGTACCCGTCGTGGGCGAAGGCGCGCACCGGCACCGGCTGGCCGGCGGCCAGCGCGTCGGGCGCGAACGGCAAGGGCGCGGACAGCGCCACCGCCGCCGCCATCAGCCAGCCGAGCGAACGCCCCGAACGGTTCACCGCCGCTCCTCCCTCGTCTCCAGGACCACGATCTCGACCCGTCGCGGGGCCGCCGGCCGGTCGACCCAAGCGGCATCGGCGCTCGCCCGTACCACCACCTCGCCGCGATAACCGCCGCCGTTCAATGCCTCGGCGACCTTTTGCCCGCGCGCCAACGCCAACTCCCACCGCGAGCGGAAGGCGGCGGCATCGACCGGATCGGGATCGGTGACGGAGGCCACCTCGATCCGGTTGTCGATCCGCGCGAACACCTCCGACAGCCGGCCCATCGCCCGCCACCCGACCTCGGTCATCGCGGATTGGTCGACGACGAACAGCCGCTCGGCCGGGACCGACAGCACCAGCCGGTCGTCACGCCGGTCGGGCGCCGGCAAGCCGGCCAGTTCGGGCACCAACCCCATCTGCCGCCGCAGCAGCGAGGCCAGATAGTCCAAACTCATCGCCGGTTCGTCCGGCACGCCGCCCATCAGCACCGCCGGTGTCGGTCGGCCCTGCTCCTTGGGCGGATCGAGACGGGCCGACATCGCCCTGGCGACCTCGCTGAACCGCTCCTTCTCCGGCGCCGTCATGGAATAGGACATGACGAAGAACGCCAGGATGAGGCACAGGAGATCGACGAAAGTGATGAGCCACGGCGACTTGCCCGAGTCCTTGGCCTTGATCGCGCACGCCGACCGAATTCCCGCCGGACTTTCCGGTGCGGCGGCCCAGGGCGGGGTGACCATGCCGGTTCTATTGATCCGCATCGCCCCCCCCTTCGCCGATCTTGCCACGGACCGGCTCCAGCACATGGGCGAAGAAACGCATCCGCACCCGTCCCGCCTCGCCCCGTTCCAGCCCCACCGACACGGAATCGGCCGGCGCCCCGGCCGCCACCAGCGTGCGCGCCAGTTGTGCCGCCCGCGTCAGGGCCGCCTCGCGGACAATGGGAGCGCTCTTGCCCGGTGGCGGGGTGGTGGCCACCACCGCCTCCACATCGATGCGCCAGCCGGTCGGCCGGTTACGCAGGGTTTCGGCGATGCGGTCCATCAGCGCCCGGCGCTCCGGGCGCACGGCGGCACCGTCGCGCACAAACAGCACGTCGGCCGGTAGATCAACGGCCAGAGTGCGAGCGGGCACCACATGGTCGATGCGGGCAAACAGCGCCTCCCGGTCGAACACCTCGCTGAGCTTAACCAACCCTTGCAATGCCGCCAGCCCCGCCTCGCGCGTCGCCGTCACCTCCGGGTCGATGTTCAGACGCGGGTCAATGGTGAAGGTGCGGCCGACGCTGCCCAACACGGCCTCGACCTTCTGATGATCACGAAGGGAAATGGCGTTCAACAGGACGAAAAAAGCCAACAGCAGGAAGTAGAGCGAGAGGTAAAGAAGGAGACCGGCATTCTGAGAGGTCGAGTCCGGCCCTTGGCGTGCAGCCATGGCACCTAACCGAAGCTGGCGAGCAGCCGGTCGATCTCGTCCTGATCGATCGCGTTTCCGGGAAGCTGCGGACCGTGGAGCAGCCAGTCGTCACCCTCCTTGGCCACTTCGGCGGGCGGCGCGGGCTCCGCGACCTCCTGGGCGGCCATGGCCCGGCGAGCCTCGTCGCCGAAAGCCGCCAGAAGCTGGTTCACCTTGTCTTCGATATGCTCGATGGCCTTGACCACCTTGGTGATCCGCTGGCCGGTGATGTCCTGGAAGTTGCAGGCCTCGAAGATGCGGGTGACCAGATCGATGAGCTGCCCCGACACCTCCGGCGGGACCCCTTCCATGCCAGCGATGTTGGACAGCACGTCGCAGCAGTCCATGATGTTGTTGGTGGCCTTCTCGGTCGCCCCCACCACGGCGTCCAGCTCGTCGGTGGCGGTGGGAATGTGGCGATCGACGATCTCGTCCGGCCGGATGGCCGCGATCTCGGACTTGGTGTTCTGGATGAAGAGGGCAAGCGCCTCCAACTCGTTGTAGAGCTTGAGGTCGCCGGCGGACATGTCGCCTTCCATGCTGTGGACAATGTCCCACAGAATCTGGCCGACCTCGTCGCGACTCAACGGCTGAGCCGCCTCCTCCCGCGCCGCATCAATGGCTTGGCGCAGGGCCTGATCGGAGCCGAGGGCGGAGAACGACATGTCGATTCCTCTTTGCTGGGACAGGCGCCGAAAGACCCGCCCCTGGTGAGCCCGGCAGAAGTTATACCCGCCAGGTTAATTCCTTGTAAATACTTGAAAACACCGGAGGTTGGTCAACCATTGTCACTACTGGGACGGCAATTGCGGCAACTGACGCCGATCCACCAGAGCGATGGTCACCTCCTTGGCCTTCATAGGGTCCATCGACGCCAGAATTGGTGCCATCTTGGACTCCTTCATACGCTCCATCACATCCAGCAGCACCGGCAAATCCATCGCCTCGAAGATGCGGGCGGCCTCCTTGGGCTTCATGGACTCGTAGATCTTCACCAGGCTTTCCAACTGGGCGGCCTGCTTTTCATCAACGGTACGCAACAGGCTCTGGATTTCCTGGCGGAGCTTCTGGAGTTCGTCGACCTTCTGGTCGAACCGCTGCTCGGCGGCGACCAACAAGGCTTCGCGGCGCTCAAGCTCCTTGGCCCGGCGCTCCAGGTCGTCGCGCCGCTGAGCCAATTGCTGCAACAACTCCACGTCCGACTGGCTGACCCGCTGCTCCTTGCCCAAAGCCAGCGGTCGGCCGGTATCGGCTTCGCCCGAGATCGGGACCGGCGGCGGCGGAACCGGCGCGGGCGGATTCTCGGCCACCCGCACTGAACTGGCGGCCACCGGCGGGCGGCCGCTCGCCTGCTGGGCCTGCAACGGCGAGCCCGCGTCGGGCACGCGGCCGTGCATCACGCCCTGCCACAGGTCGCCCAGCCGCATCCCCAGCATCAGGACCGCCACGAAGATGGTGACCGGCAGCAAACGTATCGGCAACCCACGGCGCCGACGCGGCGCGACGGTTGCCGCCTCGGCCGGCTTGGTCGCGGCGGCGGCCTTGGACGCCCTGCCGGCGGCCGTAACCGGCTGCTGGGGCTTGGGCGGTGGTGGAACACGCGTCTTGGCGGACATGGCGGCACCCTCAGCGCATGTTCTCGATGGCTTGCAGCAGTTCGCGCTCGGCGCGCGTCAGCGCTTCCTGCTCTTCGCGCGAAGCCGGCTTGGCCGGCATTTCCTGGTCCTCGTCGTCGTAGCCCGGCGGTCGTAGCGGAGCATCACCGCGCGCGGCGTGCCCTGGTGCCGGTTCGCCCCTGAGCACGCCAAGGGCAGCGGCGACGGCCGGACGCTGCGCCGGCGCGGGGGCCATCGACGATGTCGTCGGGCTGAGCGGCTGCACCCCCGCCGCCGGTGGCGGGCGCAAGGGCTGGCCGGCGGGACGGGGCGGCGGCGAAACCGCCGCCGCGGTCCCGCGCCCGCTGGTCGCGCTCTCCAGCCGGTTGGCGAGGCTGTCGGCGGTTTCGATTATAAGTTGGAGTTCGTCGCGCAGGCTGTGCGCCTTTTCAATGGTGGACTGAAGCGCCTCGCCGGCCTCGCCGGCTGTTTTCTTCATGGCCTTCACCCCGACCTCGGCCCGCGACGTCGCCTCGGCAAAACCGCGCACCAGCATCTCCAGTTCGCCCCGGCTTTCGCGCAACTGGGTGAGTTGGCGGTTCAGGATCACGGCATAGGTGATCGTCGCGACCAGAAGGCCGACGATCACCAGATCGAGCAGCAGCGAGAAGTCGAAGGTCATGGCGGCATTGCCCCTGTTGTGGCGGCGCTCTCGCGTTACCCGTTGCCCTGCTGCTTAGGCACTTCCCGGTCGATGCGCACGGCGATGTTGCCGCCCTTGCGGCCCATGCGCCCGTGGAACATGGGCACGTCACCGCACCGAAGCTCGATCACGCCGTCGGGCGTGTTGTTGAGCAGGATGCGGGAACCGACCTTCCAGTTCAGCACGTCGTAGAGCGTCACCGTCATTTCGTCGAGGACGGCGTTCATATCGACGTCGGTCAGCCACAACTCGGACGCCAAGTGCGTCTCCCAGATCGAGTCGCGACCGAATTTTTCACCCATGAACATCTGGAGCAGCAACTCGCGGACCGGCTCCAGCGTCGCGTAGGGGATCAGGAGTTCCAGGCGTCCGCCGCGATCTTCCATGTCGATGCGCAGCTTCACCAGCACCGCCGCATTGGCAGGCCGCGCGATGGTGGCGAAACGCGGGTTGGTTTCCAGGCGGTCGAAGCGGAAGGTCACGGGCGACAGCGGGTCGAACGCGGCCGACAGGTCCGACAGCACGACATGCACCATGCGCTCGACAAGGTTGCGCTCGATGGTGGTGTACGGGCGGCCTTCGATACGCATCGCCGCCGTGCCGCGCCGGCCGCCGAGCAACACGTCGACGATGGAGTAGATCAGCGCGGAGTCCACGACCATCAGGCCGTAGTTATCCCACTCCTCCGCCTTGAACACCGACAGCATGGCCGGCAGCGGGATGGAGTTGAGGTAGTCGCCGAAACGAACCGAGGAAATCTGGTCGAGCGAGACTTCGACGTTATCCGAAGTGAAGTTACGCAAGCTGGTGGACATCATGCGGACCAGACGGTCGAACACGACCTCCAGCATCGGCAGGCGCTCGTAATTGACGAGCGCGCTGTTGACCAGCGCCATGATGCCGGAGTTGTCGCCATCTCCGCCGCCTTCCTGGTCGAACCCCAGAAGGCTGTCGATTTCGTCCTGGTTCAGAACACGCGTGGCACCGCCGCCAAAACCACCGGCGTCGTCGCCACCGCCGCCGGTATCTTCGGCCATGGCCGCCCATTCGGCGGCCAACCGTTCCTCTTCGCTGAGTTCCGGTCCGGTCATATTGCCCTAGGCCTCCTCGACGTCCCTACCCGAACGATTTTATTGCACCAGCATTTCCTTGAACAGCACGTCCTTAATTTTGACCGGGTAGGCCGCCGCCGTGACGCGCCGCAGCAGTTCCTCGCGCAGGCGGTAGATGCCCGCCGAGCCGCGCAAGTCCTCCAGCCGAAGTTCACGCAGATAGACCTGGAAGTTGTCGATCACGCGCGGCATGGTTTTCTGAAGTTCGGGTACATCCTCGGGCCGGGTAAGCTGGAGCGCCACCGAGATTTTGAGGAACGTCGGCCGGCGCCCCGTGGAATTGAGGTTGACCAGCATCTCCGGCACATCGAAGAACACCGGCGCCGCGTGGGGGTCGACCGGCGGGGTTTCCTCTTCGATCGCGTGCTCCTCCTTCTTACCCACGGCGTCGAGCACGCCCGAAAAGTAGATGCCCAGGCCCGCGCCGATCAGCAGCAGAAGCGGCAGGATGACGAACAGGACGAGCTTCTTGCCGCTGAACTTCTTCCGCGGCAATTGGTCGGTGTGGAGATCATCCCCGACATCGTCGTCCGCCGTGTGGGCCATTGCGCCTTCACCTTGCTCGTTCGCGCCCGAAGGCGCCGCGGACCCTATCCGCAAGATAGTTAATATGTCCTTGAACAGGCGACTTACACAAGTCCCGCGACACTTTCCAGCCTCTTTGGCCGTTTTTTGCCGCCCCCGGCAGGATTTGCCCGGCAACCCCCGCCGGCAGGGGCCGGTCGCGCCGCCTTCCCCGCCCCACCTCTTACGCTCAAGCCTTTGATATTTCTTATAAAATGCTATTGGCACGCCGTATGCTTATAAGATCGACGTCCGGAGAGCGTTCGTGGGGACGGCGCCACCGGCGGGGGAATGGAGGGAAGTACCATGGAGAACCCGATCTACATTTCGCTGTCTCGGCAAACGGCCTTGCAGCGGCAGATGGAGATGGTGGCGAACAACATCGCCAACATGAACACGACGGCCTACAAGAACCAGCGGATGCTGTTCCAGGAGTACGTCGATCGCCCCGCCATCGGCGAAAAGATCTCCCTGGTTCAGGACTACAACACCACGCGCGAACTGCGCGAAGGTCCCATCCAGGCCACCAACAATCCCCTCGACGTCGCCTTGCAGGGTGACGGCTACTTCACCGTCGAAACCATGAGCGGTCCCCGTTACACCCGCGCCGGCCACTTCCGGCTGAACAACGACAGCGAACTGGTCGACGGCAACGGCCTGCCGGTGATGGGTGAAAACGATCTGCGCCTCCAGATCCCCCAGAATGCCAGGACCATCGACATCAAGGGCGACGGCACCATCATCGCCGACAACGTGCAGGTTGGCCGCATCAAGGTCGTCCGCTTCGAGCGCGAGCAGTTCATGAAGGAGACGGCCGGCGGCCTGTACGTCACCGACGAGCAGCCGCTGGATGCCCCCGACACCAAGATGGCGCAGGGCATGCTGGAACAGTCGAACGTCCAGCCGGTGCTGGAGATGACCTCGATGATCGAGATCATGCGCCAGTACCAGTCGAACCAGAAGATGATGGAAGCCGAGCACGAGCGCCAGCGCACGGCCATCTCGAAGCTGGGCCGGGTCAGCCAGGCCTAACTCCGCGAACGCCAACCTCAGATCGAGCCCAAGGGAGAAGAAACCATGCGCAGCCTGAGCATCGGCGCCACCGGCATGCTGGCCCAGCAGCTGAACGTCGAAACCATCTCCAACAACATCGCCAACGCCACCACCACCGGCTTCAAGCGCCAGCGCGCCGAGTTCCAGGACCTTTTGTACCAGAACATGCGCCGCGTCGGCTCGACCTCCTCGGACGCCGGCACCGTGGTGCCCTCGGGCGTGCAGGTGGGTGCGGGCGTGCGCCCCTCGGCGGTCTACCGCATCAACGAGCAGGGCAGCGTGAACCCCACCGAAAACCCGCTCGACATCGCCATCAAGGGCAATGGCTACTTCCAGATCCAGCTGCCCTCGGGCGAAACCGCCTACACCCGCTCCGGCAATTTCATGGTCAACGCCCAGGGCGAAGTGGTTACCGGCAACGGCTACGCCGTGCAGCCCAACATCGTGGTCCCGGCCGAGGCCGTGGACGTCACCATCAACGCCTCGGGCGAGGTGCTGGTAAAGCTCCAAGGCCAGGTGACGCCGGCCAATGTCGGCCAGATCCAGTTGGCCAACTTCGCCAACCCGGCGGGCCTGGAAGCGGTCGGCGACAACCTGCTGATGGAAACACCGGCCTCGGGCAATCCGATCACCGCCAACCCCGGCCAGCCCGGTTTCGGCAGCATCATGCAATACGCCCTTGAGAACTCGAACGTGAACATCGTCTCCGAGATCACCAACCTGATCACCGCCCAGCGGGCCTACGAGATGAACTCGAAGGTGATCCGGTCGACCGACGAGATGATGCAGACGGTCAACCAGTTGCGCTGATGCCAGGGAAGATGAGGAAGCGTGCCATGAAAACGATCCGCACCCTGGCTCTCGCCACCGTCTTCACCCTCGCCGCCCTGCCGGCGGGCGCCGCCACTCTGAAAGCCCAGACCTTCGTTAACGGCGACCACATCATGCTGGGCGACCTGTTCGACGGCACCGGCGACGACGCGACCCGCGTGGTGGCCCAGGCTCCGGCACCGGGCCGGAAAGCGGTGTTCGACGCCGCCTACCTTGCCCGCATCGCCCAGGCGCATCGCCTCGACTGGCACCCTGCCGCCCTGACCGACCGCGCCGTCATCGAGCGCGCCAGCCAGATCATCGGCACCGACGAAATCCGCGACACGCTGGCCCGCGTGCTCGCGCCGAAGCTCCCCGCCGGCCGCATCCAGGTGGATCTGGACAACCCCTCCCTCCAGTTCCACCTGCCGGCCGACCAGACTCCTGAACTGACAGTGGAATCCGCGACCTACGTCCCCTCCGGGTCGCGCTTCGCCGCTGTCGTCTCGGTCAACCCGCGCTCGGCCTCCCCCCAGCGTCTCAGCCTTACCGGCCGGGTCGTCAGCATGGTCGACGTGCCGGTTCTCAACCGCCGGGTCCCCGCCGGCGAGGTGGTCGGCTCCAGCGACATCGACTGGGTCCAGGTCCGCGCCGATCAGGCCGGCGACATCATCGCGACGGAAGCGGAGCTGATCGGGCGGGCCGCCCGCCGCCACCTCCAGGCGGGCTCGCCGGTGCGCGGCCGCGACATCCAGGCCCCCCGCGCGGTCGCCAAAGGCTCCATCGTCACCATGGTGCTGAAGACCTCGGCCCTCACCCTCACCGCCCAGGGCCGCGCGCTCCAGGAAGGCGCCGTAGGCGACGTCATCCGCGTCACCAACACCCAATCCAACCGCATCATCGAAGCCACCGTGGCCGGCACCGGCGTGGTCAGCGTCGCAAAGCCCGACGCCGCCGCCGTGAACTGAACGCCCTGGCTCAGACCTGAAATCAGGAGACACCCCATGACCGCCGCCAAGACCTCCCGCCCCGCCTTTCGCCTTCTCGCCCGCACGGCGATGCTCGGCGCCCTGGTCATGGGCCTGTCCGCCTGCAACACCGTCCAGCGCCTGTCGGACGTGGGCAATCCCCCGGCTCTCAACCCGATCCAGGACCCCCATGCCCAGGCCGGCTATACCCCCGTCAGCCTGCCGATGCCTTCCCCGCAGGTGGCGGAGCGCAATCCCAACTCCCTGTGGCGGTCCGGCGCCCGCTCCTTCTTCAAGGACCAGCGCGCCAAGCAGGTGGGCGACATCCTGACCGTGATGATCGAGATCGAGGACAAGGCGGAGCTGGAAAACCAGACCAGCCGCGGTCGCGACAACAGCGAGGAGATGGGCCTGCCCAACCTCTTCGGCTTGGAAACCGGCGCCGGCCGGGGCCTGCGCGCGATCCTGCCGGACGCCGCCAACCCGGGCAGCCTGATGAACATGAACTCCGCCACCAACAGCCGGGGCACCGGCGCCATCACCCGGCAGGAGAGCATCGAGCTGAAGGTCGCGGCCTTGGTCACCCAGGTGCTGCCCAACGGCAATCTCGTTATCCAGGGCCGCCAGGAAGTGCGCGTGAACTTCGAGGTGCGCGATCTGGTGATGTCCGGCGTCATCCGGCCGGAGGATATCACCGCCCAGAACACCGTCAGCTACGAGAAGATCGCCGAAGCCCGCATCTCCTACGGCGGCCGTGGTCAGATCACCGATGTCCAGCAACCCCGCTACGGCCAGCAGATCTTCGACATCATCTCCCCCTTCTGATCCCTCCCCCCGCTCCGCCGTTCCCATCCCCCCACCTCCAGGAACGGCGGAGCCACCAACGGGCCGGCGCATCCCCCCGCGCCGGCCCGTTTTATTTTGCCCCGCCCGGTCATGCGGCATTCCGCCGCATATTTAGAAAATGAGAATGATTTGCATCTCCATTCCATTCGCTTCTAACGTTTGATCGTTATTGCGCGTGCGAAAGGTGTGTCCCATGGCGACGAGGCGACTGCGTTCGGTTCTGATCGGTTTGGCCGCCGTGGCCCTGATGTCGGCCGTGCCGTCCCAGGCGGAAGGAAACTACTGGGCGGGCGTGGCCGAGGAGACCATCGCGGCGCTCACGACACTGCGCGAAGCGCATCGGGCCGGCGACGTCGACAGCGCCAAGAAGGCGGCGATCACCGCCTATTTCGGCGTGTTCGAAACCCGCAAGCTGGAAGCCGCCCTGCGCAAGGAAATGGGCCAGAAGCACACGGTGGCGGTGGAAAGCCAATTCAACCAACTGCGCAAAATGGTGGGCCAGGGCGCATCGGCCGAAGAGGTGGCGAAGCGGGTGACCCAGCTTTCCGACGTGCTGCGCGAAGATGCCAAACTCCTCGACGACAAGGGCATTCCCGAAAACGTCTTCATCGTGAACTGAGGGAATCGCCATGCGCCGGCTCGCCGCTCTGGTCCTCGTCCTGGTAGCCCTGCTGCCCGCTCCGGTGTCGGCCGCGCCCGACTTCGCCGCGACCATCGACGCCATCGTCGCCAGGGGGGACGGCCTTGTGGACGCTTATGCTCCCGCCGCCGGTACCGACACGGCCGATGCCTTTTCCGGTCTTTACTTTGACGATTTCGAGGCCTCGGGCCTGGAAGCCGACATCGGCGCCCGCGACTCCGCCGCCAAGATCGATATCGAAGGCCGTTTCGCCAAGGTGATCGGGCAGTCCATGAACGGGGCCACCCCGGCCCTGGTCCAAGCCGCCTGGAAGGAACTTCGCACGGCACTGGAACTGCGCAAAGCGGGCTACGCCGAGGCCGGCTCGACCTCCGCCGCCTTCATCCAGTCGTTCCTGATCCTCATTCGCGAGGGGTTCGAGGCCATCCTGGTGATCTCGGCTCTTGCCGCCTATCTGCGGCGCTCGGGCAACGAGGACAAGATGCGCTACCTGCACCAGGGCATCCTGTGGGCGCTGGTGGCCAGCGGACTGACCGCCTGGGCCATGGCCTCGCTGTTCACCCTGACCGCCATCGCGCGCGAGGTGGTGGAGGGCGTGACCATGCTGTTCGCCGCCGGCGTCCTGCTCTACGTCTCAACCTGGCTGTTCGCCAAGCGCGAGGCGCAGAAGTGGCAGAGCTACGTCAAGGCGCAGGTGGACCGCGCCGTCTCCGGCGGCAAGGCCTTCGCGCTGGGGCTGGCGGTGTTTCTGGCGGTCTATCGCGAAGGGGCCGAGACGGTGCTGTTCTACCAGGCGCTCGCCATCGGCCAGCCCGGCCATATGCCGGCGCAGGTGGCCGGTTTCGCCGCCGCCTGCGTCGGGCTTGCCGTGATCTACTGGTTGATGCGCACGGCCTCGCTCAAGATTCCGCTGAAGCCGTTCTTCGCCGGCACCGCCGTGCTGCTCTACGCCCTGGCGGTGGCTTTCGTCGGCCAGGGCATCCTGGAGCTTCAGGAAGCGCGCTGGCTGCCGGTGACACCGCTGCACGGCGTGCCGCAAGTGCCGCTGCTGGGCCTGTTCCCGACACTGGAGACGCTGGGCGCCCAATTGCTCGTCCTGCTCCCGGCGCTCGTGGCCGGGGTGGTCATGGTGTTCAACCGCCGTTCCACGGACGCGCCGCAAGGGACGGCACGATGACCGCCACTTCGCCGACCCCGTTCCGGCGCGGCGGCAGATTGCCCGGCGTGGCGGCCGGGCTGGAAAGTTTTTTCGTCCGCCACCGCCGCCGCATCGCCTGGGTCCACGCCGCGATGTTCGTGGGTTTCCTGGTGTTGTTCGGCCTGCCGCTGCTGGTGAATCCTGCGCCGGAGAACGCC